>JAMNYN010000141.1 GCA_023622805.1 Pseudomonadota bacterium
AACTCCTGCACGTTCTTGACCGGCACGGACGTGTGCACGACCAGGGCCAGCGGCACGACGGCCGCCAGAGCCACCGGCGCCAGTTCCTTGTTCACGACGTAGCTGAGCTTCTTGTACAGGGCCGGGCTGAGCGCGATGGAAGACGTGTTGTACAGCAGCGTATAGCCATCGGCCGGAGACTTGGCCACGGCCGCATTGCCGATGTTGCCGTTGGCGCCGGGCTTGTTGTCGATGACTATGCTTTGCCCCAGCTCCTGCGACATCTGCTGCGCCAGCAGGCGGGCGACGATGTCGGTGGGGCCGCCGGGCGGGAAAGGCACGACCATGGTGATGGGGCGCGCGGGCCAGGCCTGGGCTGTTGCCTGCAGCGGCAGCACGCACAAAGCGGCGGCGGCCAGGCACAGATGGCGCTTGCTGCGCGAAGTGGGGTGGCGGGTGTTCATGCTTGTCTCCTTATGGTTTTGTCATTGCATGTCCTGGAGCGGCGCCCGGTCTGGCGCCGCGCTCAGTCGCCGGCCGGGGCGCGCCCCGCCAGCAGACGTTTGGCCGTATAGCTCATGACCAGCACGTTTTTCTGGTTCCAGACGTCGATGCGCGACGTCACCACGGCGCGGCCGCTGCGCGAAGTGGGCCGGATCTCGGTGACTTCGACCACGGCCTGCACGGTGTCGCCCACCAGCACCGGGGCGAAGATTTTTTGCTGCAGCTCCAGCATCGCCAGGCCCGTGCCCTGGATCATGGTCTGCAGGATCAGGCCTTCGATCAGGCAGTAGGTCAGCGCGCCGGGCACGGGCCTGCCAGGCATGGCGCCGCCCTCGTAGCCTTCCTCGATGAAGATGGCTTCGAGCATGCCGGTCACGCCGATGAAGTTGACCAGATCGGTCTCGGTCACCGTGCGCTTGAAAGTGCGAAAGCACTGGCCGACCGAAAGGTCCTGCCAGACGAAACCCTGGCCCAGCCGGGCCATGGCCAGGTCGGGCGCCTTGGCCGCTTCGGCCTGGGGCATGGATGAGATATTGGTATTCATAGCGTCTCTTGAATCGATGGTTCGGCCTGCCGCGCGTGGCCGCTGGCCAGCAGCTGCTCCACGTCTTGCGGCGCCATGCCTGCGGTCAGCAGGCTGTCGCGGGTGTGCTCGCCCAGGCGCGGCGGCATGCGCACCGCTGGCCGCTGACCGTCAAAACGCACGGCCGAGCCAGGAAAGCGCACTTCGCCCATCACCGGGTCGTTCACGGTCTGAAAAAAACCGGTCTCGCGCAGGTGCGGGTCGGCCTGAAGATCGTCCAGGCGGGCAATCGGCGCGGCCGGGATTTCCAGCCGCTCGCAAACCTGCAGCCAGTGGGCCGTGCTGTGCAGGCGGATGAAGCCGCCGGCCAGGGCCAGCAGTTCGGCGATGTGCTGGGTGCGCTGGGCCATGCCGCGAAAGCGCGGGTCCTCGGCCAGGCCGGGCTGGCCCACTTCGGTGAAGAAGCGCTGCCAGTGCACATCCGTGTACGGCATCATGGCCACGTGGCCGTCGGCCGTGGCGTAAGGCCTGCGCCAGGGCGCCATCACGCGCGGGTAACCCGCGGGCGAGCGCGGCGGCTCGAAATGCTGGCCGTACATGTGCTCGACCAGGTTGAAGCCCACCATGGATTCGAACATGGGAATTTCCACGAAACCGCCCTCGCCCGTGCGCTCGCGCCGCATCAGCGCCGCCAGGATGGCATGGGCCGCCACATGGCCGCAGACCTTGTCGGCCGCCACCATGGGCAGGTAGCGCGCTTCACCGCCCTGCTGCAGCATCAGGTCGGCAATGCCCGACATGCCCTGTATCACATCGTCATAGGCCGGCCGCCCCGCATAAGGGCCGCCTTCGGCAAAGCCGTGCAGGCCGGCATACACCAGCCGGGGATAGCGCCGGGCCAGCTGCTCCGGGTCAATGCCTAGCTTGGCCAGCTTTTGCGGGCGCATGCTGTGCATGAAGACGTCGGCCTTGGCAATCAGCTGCTGCAGGGCCTCACGCGCATCGGCGTGCTTGAGGTCCAGCACCACGCTGCGTTTGTTGCGGTTGCAGCCCAGGAACATGGCGGCCATGCCCTCCTGCGCCGACGGGCCGGTTTGCCGCGTCGAGTCGCCTTGCTGCGTCTCGACCTTGATCACCGTGGCGCCGTAGTCGCCCAGGATCTGGCTGGCCAGCGGGCCGAACACCACCGTGGACAGGTCCACGACACACAGGCCTTGCAATGGCATGGCAGTCTGCTTGGTAGTCACGGCGGCGGCTTCAGGCGAATTGCGGCTTGCGCTTTTCCACGAAAGCCGTCACGGCTTCGCGGTGGTCGGCCGTCTTGTGGGCCAGGGCCTGGTAGCCGGCCGACATTTCCAGCAGCGATTCCAGCGAGCTGTGTTCGCCTTCGCGCAGCAGGCGCTTGGTCATGCGCATCACCACGCCGGGGTTGGCCGCGATCTTGGCGGCCAGGGCCTTGGCCTCTGCCTGCAGCTGCTCGGGCGCCACCACGCGCGACACCAGGCCCCAGGCCAGGGCCTGGGCGGCGCTGATGGCTTCGCCAGTGAAAGCCATTTCGGCGGCTCTGGCCATGCCCACGGCGCGCGGCAGCAGCCAGGCGCCGCCGTCGCCAGGAACAATGCCCACGCGCACAAAGCTTTCGGCGAAAGTGGCGGTCTCGGACGCAATGCGGATGTCGCACATGCAGGTCAGGTCCAGGCCGGCGCCTATGGCCGGGCCGTTGATGGCGCAGATCACGGGCACGTCCAGCTGGTACAGCGCCTTGGGAATGCGCTGAATGCCCTGGCGGTATTCCTCGCGGATCATGTCGGGCGTGAGCGCGTCGTCAAAAAAGCGCTGCATGTCCTTGACGTTGCCGCCCGAACTGAAGATGGGGCCGCTGGCCGTCAGGATGACGACCTTGACCGATGCGTCGCGGCGCACGTCGTCGCACAGCTGGACGAACTCGTCCACCGCCGTATTGCCGGTCAAGGCATTGCGGGTTTCGGGCTGGTTCATGGTGACGGTCAAGATGGCGCCGTCGCGCGCGATGTTCAGGAAGGCCATGGTGTTTTCTCTCCGGTCTAGGGAATGCAAAGTGGGCGGCCTCAGGCGGCCAGCTCCACGTCGGTGATGGTGCGAATCAGATCCAGCGTCAGGCCGCGGTGGGCCAGCAAGGCCTCGCCGGCAACGCCATGCCAGTAGGACTCGCTGCCCGCGGCCTGGCGCCAGGCGTGCAGACGGCGGGTCAGCAGTTGCAAGTCGAATTCCTCGGTAAAGCCGATGGCGCCATGGATGGCATGGGCCGTCTCGGCCACGGCCAGCGCTGCTTCGCTGCAGCGCGCCTTGGCCGTGGCCACGCGCAGCCGGTCGGGAAACGGGCCGTTGGCGGCGCAGCCCAGCTGGGCGGCCATGCGCGCGGCAAACACATGCTCGCTCATCACCGCCAGCTGGTGCTGTATCGCCTGGAACTTGCCGATGGCGCGGCCGAACTGGCTGCGCTCATTGGCGTACTGCAGCGTGCGCTGGAACACGGCGTCCAGCGCCCCGGCCATCAAGGCGGCGACCAGGCAGGCCTGCAGCGTGCGCAGATCCAGGCCTGGTGGCAGCACGACGGCCACGGCGGCGGCGGCCTGCACCTGCGCCGGGCTCCACTGCGCCACGCAGTCCAGCGCGAAGGCATGGGGCGTGCGCTGGGCGTCCATCAGGGCCAGCACGCGCCAGTCGTTCTTGCAGCGCACCAGCGCGCGGTCGGCCACCTGGCCGCTGCGCACCACGGTGCGCCAGCTGCCGTCCGCTTGTTCCTCGCCTTCGGCCAGCACCAGGCTGCCCGCGGGACGCTCGGCGCCGGCCTGGGCCAGCAGCGCCCGGGCGAGCATGGTTTCGCCCAGCGGCAGCGGCAGGGCCTGCGCGCCGCATTGCTCCAGCACGCCAAACACCTGGGCCAGGCCCAGACCCGAGCCGCCCGCGGCTTCCGCCACCAGCGCATCGGCAAAGCCCGCGCCCTCGAGCTGCGCCCACAAGGCCTGCGCCGCGGCGCGATCGCCCTGCTCCACGGCCCGCACCACCTGCGGGCTGCACTGGCCGGCCAGCAAAGTCCGGGCCGCGTCGGCAAACAAATCGTCGTCTCTGTCCATGTTCGTTCCTTGTCTGTTATTCAGGGCGCTTGCACTGCCCATTGCCCATGCCGCTGGCGCAGCCCAAGCCAGGGGCGCCGAGCAAGCGCCGCCGCGCAGTGAGGGCGCCGTCCCCCTCCCGCGAAGCGAGAGAGGGGGAAGCGGCGTCAGCCGCTCAGGGGGTGCATCACCTCAAGCCGAGGCCGCGCGCGATCATTCCGCGCAGGATGTCGCGCGTGCCGCCGCGCAGCGAATACGAGGGCGAGGCTTCGGTCACGTACTTGAGGGTCTGCAGCAGCTCCAGCGGCACGTCCTGCGCTTCGCGCGAGAAGATGTCGTCGGCGATGGCGGCGGGAATCATCTGCTCCAGCGTCGTGCCCAGCTCCTTGACCAGGGCGGCTTCGACGATGGGGCTTTTGCCTTGGGTGAGCTTTTGCTGGATGGACACCGACATGGCGCGCAGCGGCGCCAGCTGGGTCAGCACCTTGCCGGCCAGTTGCTGGGCCGCTGCGCTGTGGCCCTGGGGCGTGCGCACCCAGTCCAGCCACTGGTCGAACAGCACGATGCTGGAAAACAGCCGCTCGGGGCCGCTGCGCTCGAACGCCAGCTCGGCCGTCACCTGCTCCCAGCCCTGGCCTTCGCTGCCGATCAGCGCGTCCGGGCCCAGCTGCACATTGTCGAAAAACACTTCGCAGAAATGGCGGTCGCCCGACAAGTCCTGGATGGGGCGCACGGTCACGCCAGGCAGGCTCAGGTCGACGATGACCTGCGACAAGCCCTTGTGCCGGTCGGCCGTCTCGCCCGAAGTGCGCACCAGCGCAATCATGTACTGGCAGTGGTGGGCATTGGTGGTCCAGATCTTCTGGCCGTTGAGCACAAAGCCCTGGTCGTTGGGTACGGCGCGCGTCTTCACGCTGGCCAGGTCCGAGCCGGAATTGGGCTCGCTCATGCCTATGCAGAAAAACGCTTCGCCCCGGCAGACCGGGGGAATGTAGAAGCGCTTTTGCGCCTCGGTGCCGTATTTGAGGATCAGCGGCGCGCTCTGGCGGTCCGCAATCCAGTGCGAGCCCACGGGGGCGCCGAAATTCAGGTATTCCTCGACCAGCACATAGCGCGTGAACGCACTGCGCCCGCCGCCGCCGTACTCGATGGGCAAGGTCATGCCGATCCAGCCCTTGGCGCCCAGCTGGCGGCTGAACTCCGTGCTGTAGCTGCCCCAGGAACGGGCGCGCACATGGGCCGGCATGGCGCGCGTGGCCTCGGCCAGGAAGGCGCGCACTTCGGCGCGCAGCGCTTCATCCTGTGCCGGAATGCGCGTGAGGTGCAATGGCTCCAAGCTGCTCATCCCAATACTCCTTGTTGTTGCAATCTGGCGATCATTTCGCCTGTCAGGCCCCGCGCACGATTCATTGCTGGGGCACCTTGGCCTGGGTGACGATGCGTTTCCACAGCGCGATTTCCTTCTGCTGGAACTGGCGCATCTGCTCGGGGCCGCCCGTCATGGGCGTGGCGCCTATGCGCGCATAGAACTCCTGCGTCTCGTCCATCTTGGAGATCTGCGTGAACAGTTCGGCCAGCCGGGCCGTGACCGGCGCCGGCGTCTTGCTGCCGACCATGGCCCCGACCCAGGTGTAGGCCTCGAAGCCCGGCAAGCCGGCTTCGCTCACGGTGGGCACATCGGGCGCATTGGCCACGCGCTTGTCCGAGGCTACGGCCAGGGCGTGCAGCAGGCCGGACTTGGTCAGCTCCTGCACCGCCGTGACTTCGGCAAACGCGTAATCGACCACGCCGCCGGCCAGGGCCGTCACGGTTTCGCCCGCGCCCTTGAACGGCACATGCACGGTCTTGATCTGGGCCGCGTCGTTGAGCAGCTCGCCCATGAGCTGATAGCCCGCGGAGCCGGCGCCGAAGTTCACCTGGCCGGGGCGTTTTTGCGCATCGGCAATCAGGCCGCGCAGGTCTTTGACGGGCGACTTTCCCGGCACCACCAGCATGGCCGGCGCGCGCATCATCATCGTCAGCGGCGCGAAATCGGTGGTCGGGTCGTAGGGCAGCTGCTTGAACAGCGCCACGTTCACGGCCAGCGTGGAATTGCTGCCGATGAACACCGTATAGCCGTCGGCCGGCGCGGCCAGCACCTGCTTGACGGCGATGAAACCATTCGCCCCCGGGCGGTTCTCCACGACCACGCTCTGGCCCGTGAGCTCCTGCAGCTTCTTGCCGAAGTAGCGCGCCGACGTGTCCGTGCCGCTGCCCGGCCCAAACGGCACGACGAACTTGATGGGCTTGGCGGGAAAGCTCTGCGCCACGGCCGGCAAGGCGGGAAGAAAGGCCGAAGCCACCGCCACCGCGGCCAGCAGGCGCAGTGGGTGTCTGCGAGTGAGCATGTCTTGTCTCCTTTGATAGGGCGGCCATGTCCTCTGCGGGACCTGTGCCTGGAGAGCAATTTAGGCGAATCGCATAACATGCGTCCAATATTAAAAATCGCCATCCTGATACCGAATAAATATCGATATGAACCTGCGCCAACTCCAGCAATTCGTCACCCTGGTGGAAACACGCAACTTTCACCGTGCGGCCGAATTGCTGCACATGGCCCAACCGCCGCTGTCGGTGTCCATACGCCGGCTCGAAGAAGAGCTGGGCGGCAAGCTGTTCGAACGCACGCCCAATGGCGCCGTCCCCACGCCCATGGCCGAGGCCATGCTGGCCCAGGCCCAGCTGACCCTGTTCCATGCGGAGCAATGCAAGCGCAAAGCCAAGGAGGCGCTGCAGGGCCTGGGCGGGCTGCTGCGCATAGGCTTCATCGGCTCGGCCACCTACCGCCTGCTGCCCCAGCTCATTCCCCGGTTGCGCCATGATTTCCCGCAGTTGACGCTGCAGCTGTTCGAATCAACTTCGCTCGAAGTGCTCGACGGCCTGCGCGCCAAACGCCTGGACATCGGTTTTCTGCGCTTTCCGGTGATGGATGCCGGCGCGGTCGATGTCCAGCCGCTGGAGCGCGACGACTTCGTACTGGCCGTGGCCAGCCACAGCCCGCTGGCCCACAAGGCCGGGCAACGCATCGCCTTGTCCGAAGCCGCCCGGGAGAATTACATTGCCTACCCCCAGCATCAGGTGCCCGGCCTGTCTGCCATGGCCTATCTGCGCTGCCAGCTCTCGGGCTTCACGCCGCATGTGGTGCAGGAGGCCATGCAGGTGCAGACCATTCTGAGCCTGGTCGCCTCGGGCGTGGGCGTGGCCCTGGTCGCGGGCGTGGCCAGACACCATCCCATGGCCGGCGTGGTCTGCCTGGAGCTGTCGGACACACCGGCCTCGTTCTGCGTGGGCATGGGCGTGGCCACGCTGCGCGAGCAGCGCCACAGCCTGGCCGAGAACGTGCTGCGCCATGTGCTGACACACCAGCAGACCGAGGAAATGCGCCGGCTCGCACAGTCGGCCCATGCCACAATCACGGCCTCCCCTTAACGCTGGACGCATCAGCCAGCGCGTCCGGCTCTCTCCTCCGAGGACCTGCAAATGCCCGCCCACGAAAAAATCAACTACGTCGAGTACCCGGCCCGCGATCTGGCCGCCACCCAGGCGTTTTTCCAGGCCGCCTTCGGCTGGACTTTCGAGCAGTACGGCCCGGATTACGCGGCTTTTTCGGGCCAGGGACTGGACGGCGGCTTCTACCGCGCGGACATGGCGGCCACCACCGCCCAGGGCAGCGCGCTCATCGTTTTCTACAGCGAGCGCCTGGAAGAGACCTTGGCCACGGTCACGGCCGCCGGCGGCCAGATCGTCAAGCCGGTGTTTGCGTTCCCGGGCGGACGGCGCTTTCACTTCACCGAGCCCAGCGGCAACGAGTTCGCGGTCTGGGCG
>JAMNYN010000325.1 GCA_023622805.1 Pseudomonadota bacterium
CTCCTTGCAGTCTCTCTCGGGGGGAACTCAACTGTAGGAATCAACCCGCCCCCGGTGCAGGGGGCTCAGTGCATGGGGGTATCAGTTATCGTGATGGATGGGCGAGGTGCCGCTCCAGGCGCCCGACAGCACCAGCTCGCGCACGCAGTCGACCAGCACCACCCGCGCCGCCAGCGCGGCCGGCGACAGCTCGTCTTCGGACAGGCTGCACAGCAGGTTGGTGCGCTGCGCGTCCTTGTCGGTGATCAGCGCCGACTCGAAGCGCTGGTCCGCGTCCTCGAAGCGGCCCATGGCCGCCCAGGGCTGCAGCGACGAACCCAGGCCTGCGTCGACGGCGGCCATCACCATGGACAGCGAATCGACTTCGAGCACCACATGCGGCGTGAAACGCGCCTGGGCGAACGCGGTGTCCAGGGTGCTGCGCAGGCCGTGCTGGCCCGTGGGCAGGATCAAGGGCTCGAGCGCGAGATCGGCCAGCGCCATGGACGCGGGCAGCGGGCTGGCGTGCGGGTGGCGGCGTGAGCGGATCAGGAACAGCCGTTCCTCTATCAGCGGGTGCACCTGCCAGCGCCGCCCGCCGGGACGCGCCTGACCAGCCTCGCTGCCGTGCAGGCGCGAATCGAACAGCACGGCCATGTCGAGCGCGCGCGCGTTGAGCATTTCGGCCAGATGGCCCGACATGCTTTCGACCATGTGCAGGCGCACATCGGGGTAGCGCGTGCGCATGGCCTGCATCAGCGGCAGCGCGAGTATGGTGGCCGTGGTCGGCGCCAGTCCCAGGCTGACCGAGCCCGACAGCCGCGACTGCTGGGCGCTGCGCACGGCCTGGTCGGCGTGGCGCAGCGCGAGCTGGGCTTCGCGAAAGAACGCCACGCCGGCCTCGGTGGGCACGACGCCGCGCGGCGTGCGCTGCAGCAGGCGCACGGCGAGTTCGCTCTCCAGCCGCGTGATCTGCTGGCTCAGCGTCGACTGCACGACGTCGAGCTCGCGCGCCGCGCGGCTCATAGAGCCCATTTCCACGATGCGCACAAAGTAGCGCAGCTGTCGCAATTCCATTGCTTGTCCTGTATTTGTCCCCACCAACCCGTTCTGGGCGGGTGGCTGGGATAATCGCACACCTATGACAAAGCATCGGGTGGTGGTGGGCCTTTCAGGCGGCGTGGATTCGGCGGTGACCGCCTATTTGCTCAAGCAGCAAGGCCATGACGTGGTCGGCATTTTCATGAAGAACTGGGAAGATGACGACGACAGCGAGTTCTGTTCGTCCAACATCGACTTCGTTGACGCCGCTGCCGTGGCCGACGTGATCGGCATAGAGATCGAGCATGTCAACTTCGCCGCCGAGTACAAGGACCGGGTGTTCGCCGAGTTCCTGCGCGAGTACCAGGCCGGGCGCACGCCCAACCCCGACGTGCTGTGCAACGCCGAAATCAAGTTCAAGGCCTTTCTCGACCACGCCATGCGCCTGGGCGCCGAGAAGATCGCCACGGGCCACTATGCGCGCGTGCGCCAGAACCTGCAGACGCAGCGCTTCGAGCTGCTCAAGGGGCTGGATCCGGCCAAGGACCAGAGCTATTTCCTGCACCGCCTGAACCAGGCCCAGCTGTCCAAGACGCTGTTCCCCGTGGGCGAACTGCACAAGACCGAAGTGCGGCGCATCGCCGAGGAAATCGGCCTGCCCAACGCCAAGAAGAAGGACTCGACCGGCATCTGCTTCATCGGCGAGCGGCCTTTCCGCGACTTTCTGAACCGTTACATCAGCAAGGAACCGGGCTGGATCCTCGACGACCGCGACCGCAAGCTGGGTCGTCACCAAGGCCTGTCGTTCTACACGCTGGGCCAGCGCCAGGGCCTGGGTATTGGCGGCATCAAGGAAAAAGGCGCGCAGCGCGGCGGCGGCGAGCACCACCCCTGGTTTGTCGCGCGCAAGGAACTCGACAAGAACATCCTGCGCGTGGTCCAAGGCCATGACCACCCCTGGCTGCTGTCGCCGCAGCTCGATGCCGACAACGCCAGCTGGGTCGCGGGCGAGCCTCCCGCCCCCGGCCTCTATGGCTCCAAGACGCGCTATCGCCAGCCCGATTCGCCGGCCGTGATCAGCCAGGCCACGGACGCGAGCTTCCGCCTGGATTTCCCCGAGCCGCAATGGGCCGTGACGCCCGGCCAGTCGGCCGTGCTGTACGACGGCGACGTGTGCCTGGGCGGCGGCATGATTGCGGCCGTGGCGCCCTATTCACCGCCGCAGCGCGACTGAGCCGTCCGCCGGCCTCAGGTGGCGGCCAAAGCTGGGTCTAGCGGCGCCCCAAAATACTCGAGGTGGGAGACGCTGATTTCCGGCTGAGGCGTGGCGGGGGCCTGCAGTGCGCCGTAGCTGTCGAATTTGAATGCATTGCGGATGGCGCATTGCAGCAACGGGGCGGAAGCGGTGGCGCTGCCATTCGGTGACACCGTGATGTGGATGGCGGCGGTGAGCTGGCTGGTCTGCTCGCCTTGGGGACTGCGCAGCTGCTGTGCATCCGTGCCGTACTGCGCGATGTCCCAGGCGGCGCTGATGGTCAGCACCACGTTCTCGCCGTCGCGCCGCAACTGGTATTGGTATTGGGGCATGGCCTCGGTCAGCTGCAATTGCAGGCCTGTGGGCAAGCGCAGCAGCCCGCTGTCCTGCGGATCCAGCGCGCCCAGCACAGGTGCCGCGAGCGCCTGGGACGCCATGGCGGGGTCCAGGTAGCTGCTGACCTTGAGTGTCAGCTGCTCGTTGCCGCCACAGGTGTTGTGCAGCTTGCGCAGCTCGGCCCAATCCGCCGCGCCTACGTCCGGGTAGCCCCAGGAGCCGAGGGTGTAGTTGCTGGCGGCCTTGGCCGTGTCCAGGCCGGCATCGGTGTGGCTGTAGACCCCTGCGGGGAAATCCAGCGCCAGCTGGGCTACCTGCCGGGCATAGACGTCGGCGACCTTGTATCCGCCCTTGCTGCTTTCCTTGACCGTGTTCGCATCGATCACCGCGGCCATGGTCTGTGCCGTGGCGGTGTCGAGTGCCATCGAGGCCAGGCTTTCCGACTCCAGGCGGGCGAGGTTGCCTGAAACATTGTGCGCGGTCTTCAGCGAGCCGGAGAGCGCGCCGAACGGGGACAGCTGTTCGACGTCCAGCTGCTCGGTGAGCTGGGCCAGGGCGTCGTAGCGTGCGGAGTCTATCTGCCCCAGCTGAAAAGCCTCCGCCACCGAGGCCAGGCGCTCGTGGGTGGAGGGCGGCGCATCCGGCGTGGCATCCAGGGCGATGGCATGCTGCCTGGCGAGCTGGTCCATCCATTGGCTGTCGCTGCCGTGGGCCTGCGGCACCGGCGCCGCCAGGGTCGGGCTGGTCTGCGCCTGCGCAATGTCCTTGGCATAGGCCTTGCGCACATCCTGGGAGGCTGGCGCCCCGACCAAGGCGTGCTGGGTGCTGTCTATCCAGGGCTTGGTCCCCTGGTAGAAACTCAGGGCGCCCTGATAGGCGATGGGCGTAACGTAGGCCAGGCCGGCCAAGGCGGTCTTGCCCGAGACTTTGGCCAGGTCGCCCGAGGCCTGCGTCAAGGCGGGGGCAATGTCATGGAATACGCCATGGGCGAGCGTGGTGCCGGCCTGCAGCAGCGTCGTGCCCGTATTGATCAAGGCCTGCGAGTACTGCGATTGCTGCAGGTTTTCCGTGACGTCGCTCACGCCTTTGGCCAGCACTTTCGACGTCAGCAGCGTCGTTTCTGCGATGCCCAGTCCGGCTTTGGTCACGCGGTCCAGGGCGGCGGGCATGTCCGCGGCGGCACTGCGCAGAAAGTAGTTGGCCAGCGGCTTGCTGTAGGCCTGGTCGGTGATGCTGGCATGGGCTTCATCGGCCAGCAGGCGGAATTCGGGCGAATGGCTGCGATCGAATTCAGGCCTGTCAAGAACGGCCCGCTGCAAGAGGTTCTTGCCCAGGTTGGCGACGAAGCCCTTGCCGAACGGCAGAGCCGTCAGCATGCTTTCCATGTAGTTGTCCAAAGACGTCCAGCCGTGCTCCTTGAGCATGGTGTGCAGCACTTTCTCAACGAGATGCGTTTCGTTGATGTGCTGGGCCGCGATGGATGCCAGCCCTGCGGCCGCCAGCCGTCCGGCCTCCTTGCCCATGGTTTTCAGCGTCGCCGTCATGTCATCCGTGGGGCGGCTGTCGACCGTGGTGAGTACGTCCGCGAGCTCCTTGATCGAGGTGGAAACCTCTTCCCGTGTGTCGCCATGCACCAGTTTGGCCAGCAGCGGAAGAATCGTGGCCTGGCGATCCTGCAGGCTGAGGGGGAGGCTGGCCTGCAAGGCCATGTGTATGCCGTCGCGCATCACTTTCTGGGCGAGCGTGTCACGGTTGATGCTTCCGCCGGTCATGCGATTGACCAGCGAATTCAAGGTGTCAAAGCGGTTCAGTGCCGCAAACGCCAGGGCTTTGACCCCTGTCTCTATGTAGCTGCTCGTGTCGCGGACTTCCATCGGTCTATCCCCGCTGCTTCAGACGCGTTGCATGGACAAAGGCTTGGGCTTTTCGGTCACGGCCGATGCCGCTTGCGCTACGGCGGCACGCGCCAGATGGCTTTGCAGCCGCTCCAACTGGTTGACGAAGGACTCGACGGCCTGCACGGCCTGTGCCGGCGCCAGTTCGGGCAGCGCAATGCTGCGAAAGAACATGATGCGGTCGAGCTGGGAGTCGAAGCCGAAATAGTTGCCATCGGTGGCCAGGCCGAACAAATGCAGTTCCAGCACGCTGGCCAGCATGCGCGCGCGCAGCTCGACCGGCCATTCTCCGGCCGCAATCACTGGCGCGAAGACCTGCACCACCTGGGTCTTAGCATCGTGCTCGAACGTGACCTCCATGGTGGCACTGAACACGATGGTGCAGCCGCCGGCCTGGGCTGCGGCGCTGGTGTCCAGATGAGCGGCAGCGCCGATTGCCTGCAGGAACGATGAGAAATCCATGAAAGCTCCAGGCAATGGAATGGAGGGAGGTGCCTGTGAGTAACGGATAACGTGCGCCGGTTCCATGCCCGGGCGCAGGGTTCAAGCCTGGCGGCGGCCTGTCGGTGTCAGCTTCACGCGCCAGTGGCCGTCCTGCTGCTGCACCTCCACCCAGCCCGGCCCCGTGGTGCCTCCGAGTGAAGCCGAGCCCATGGTGGCCAGGCAGCGCATCAGCACGCTGGCGCTCTGGCCCAGTTGCTTGCCCAGGCGCGGCAAGGACATGCCGCTGCCCTCGGGCAGCTGCGCCAGCGTCTGCAGGATGGCCTGTTCCAGGCTGTCAGGGCCTGGCGTCATCCGGCGTGGGCTTCCAGCACCACGGGAACGGCTTTGGAGGTGGGCGTGCCCGCGCCTATGGCGGTCGCCGACAGCGGCACGAGCGGGTTGGTCTCGGGGTAGTAGGCGGCGATATTGCCGCGCGGGATGTCGTAGGCGACCAGGCGAAAGCGCTCGGCGCGCCGCTCCTGGCCGTCGTCCCAGACGGTGCGCAGGTCCACCCAGTCACCGTCCTGCATGCCCAGCGCGCGAATGTCCGCGGCGTGGATGAAGACCACGCGGCGCTGGCCGAACACGCCGCGGTAGCGGTCGTCCATGCCGTAGACGGTGGTGTTGTACTGGTCGTGCGAGCGCGTCGTCATCAGCGAGAAAACGATTTGCTCGGGAGCACTGGCGCGCGCGCGGTGCATGGGCGTATCGCGCGGCACGGGGTGCGGCTGGAAGCTCGCCTTGCCGCTGGCCGTGGCCCAGATGCGCTCGCTGGCCGGGTTGTACAGGCGAAAGCCACCAGGCGTGGCGACGCGGGCATTGAAGTCCTGGAAGTCGTCGAATACCTGGGCGATCAGGTCGCGGATGCGTGCATAGTCCTCGATCAGCCACAGCCAGTCCGTGCGGCTGTTGCCCAGCGTGGCCGCGGCCAGGCGCGCGACGATGGCCGGCTCGGACAGGAGCTGCGCCGACGCCGGCGGGTTGATGCCCGCGGACAGGTGGACCATGCTCATGGAGTCTTCCACCGTCACGCTCTGCGGGCCCGCGGCCTGCAGGTCGATCTCCGTGCGGCCCAGGCAGGGCAGGATGAGCGCGTCGCGCCCGTGCACCAGGTGGCTGCGGTTGAGTTTGGTCGTCACATGCACGGTGAGATCGCACTGGCGCAGCGCGCGCCAGGTGGCGTCGGTGTCGGGCGTGGCCGCGGCGAAGTTGCCGCCCAGCGCGAAGAACACCCGGCCCCGGCCGTCCAGCATCAGGCGAATGGCTTCCACCGTGTCGACACCGTCGGCGCGCGGTGGGGCAAAGCCAAAGACCTGCTGCAGCCGGTCCAGCAGCGCCGCCGGCGGCTTCTCCCAGATGCCCATGCTGCGGTCGCCCTGGACGTTGCTGTGGCCGCGCACCGGACAGGCTCCGGCGCCGGGGCGGCCCAGGTTGCCGCGCAGCAGCAGCAGGTTGACCAGCATCTGCACCGTGGCCACGGCATGGGTGTGCTGGGTGATGCCCATGCCCCAGCAGACGATGCTGCTCTTCGCGCCTATGTAGACATCGCCGGCGCTGCGCATCTGCGCTTCGTCCAGCCCCGACTCCAGCGCCAGAACCTCCCAGGACTCGGCGCGCAGGTCTGCCGCCATGGCCTCGAAACCGCTGGTGTGCTCGGCAATGAAGGCGTGGTCAAGAATGCCTCCCAAAGTGCTTTCCTGTTCCAGCACATGTTTCATCATGCCTTTGACGGCTGCCAGGTCGCCGCCCGGGTGCACCTGGAAGTAGTGGGTGCTGATGGGCGTGGCGCCCAGGGTCGCCATTTCCAGCTTGCTTTGAGGATCCTGGAAACGCTCCAGGCCGCGCTCGCGCAGCGGGTTGAAGCTGACGATGCGCGCTCCGCGCTTGTGGGCGGCGCGCAGCTCGCCCAGCATGCGCGGGTGGTTGGTACCCGGGTTTTGCCCGAAGATGAAGATGGCCTCGGCCTGCTCGAAGTCCTCCAGCGTGACCGTGCCCTTGCCCACGCCGATCTGCGGGCGCATGCCGCTGCCGCTGGGCTCGTGGCACATGTTAGAGCAGTCGGGGAAGTTGTTGGTGCCGTATTCGCGCACGAACAACTGGTACAGGAAGGCGGCCTCGTTGCTGGCCCGGCCCGAGGTGTAGAAGATGGCCTGGTTGGGGTCGGGCAGGGCGTTCAGATGCTCGGCGATCAGCGCGAATGCTTCGGACCACTCCACCGGAAGATAGCGGTCGCTGGCGGCGTCATAGCGCATGGGCTGCGTGAGACGGCCCTGGTCCTCGAGCCAGAAATCGCTTTGCGCCATCATTTCGGCGACGGTATGTCGGGCAAAGAAATCGGGGCCTGCGCGCCGCGCCGTGGCTTCGGCGGCCACGGCCTTGACGCCGTTCTCACAGAACTCGAAGCTGGACGCATGGTTGCGGTCGGGCCAGGCGCAGCCCGGGCAGTCAAAGCCGTCGGGCTGGTTGGCGGACAGCAGGGTCTTGGCGCCCTTGATCGCAATGTCGTGCTTCAGCAAGGTGTTCTTGACGCTGCGCAGCGCGCCCCAGCCTCCCGCGGGGCCTTCGTAAAACTCAATTTTTTGTTCTGTCATGTCTTGTCTCAAGTGGTGCGAAGGCGTATTGAGCCGCGAGCGCCCCGGCCTGTGGGCCGCAGAGGGCGCGAAAAAGCGTACCACAGGCCGTCGAATAATGGCGCGCCAGGCGCCCCGGCATGGACCTCGGCCGTCCGCATCACGGACAAGAAAAAAGCCCGCGTCCTTGGGAACGCGGGCTTTCTGGCAGCGGGAACAAGCCACTGCGATGAGTTATCCACAGCCCATGCAACTGGTGCATCCAAAGCCAGGGACACCGAGCAAGGGCCGCCCCGCAGCGATGGTGTCGCCCCCCTCCACCGCAGGATGAGAGGGGGGAGCGGCGTAAGCCGCTCAGGGGGTGCTTCTTAATTAGAACGGGATGTCGTCGTCCATGTCGTC
>JAMNYN010000321.1 GCA_023622805.1 Pseudomonadota bacterium
CCGCATGTCGGTTGATATGGGAGGGGGAGCTCTGAATGGGTCCCGCTATCCCGATCGGATGGCTCTGGCCGCAGTCGTGTGACAGCGTCGTAACCGGCCTCGGTGTAGCCGGAAATCGCCGAAGCGACTATGTATGTCCCATTGCGTGATCGGTGTAGATCTTGCGGTCACCGCCAGGAACACGGCAAATAGTGGGCAGACCCGGGTGTTCTACTGGGGATGGCATCCATTGCCGATCGCGTTGCGGCGTTTATTAAACATTTAATAATTGAAGTTCAGCGGCGGGACGGCGTCTTCCGCTCGCGCGCGGCGCGCAGCCCTGCAGCGATTTCAATGGGTCTGGATGCCATGGAAATTGATATTTACATCAAGAATTCGGCATTTCATTGGTTTCTTGCTATAAATTGCCCATGCAAAGCATCCAAGAACTCGGCGAAGCGGTCGCTGCACGCCGGCGAAGCCTCAAGCTGAAACAGTCCGAGGTCGCCGTCTTGGCTGGCATCACGGCGGAGTCTCTATCGCGTTTCGAGCGCGGCAGATCCGCGGAATTTGGCGCACGCAAGCTCCTGGCTGTCCTGGCCGTACTGGGCGCTGAACTCGACGTGGTCACAGAGGCGCAATCCGGCAACCTGGATGCACTGCGCCTTGAGCGCGCCAATGCATCGAAGGCGCCGATTCGCTCATGAAACTCTCGGTCTATGTACTGGGTCGGGAGGTCGCCACGCTGGAATCTGCTGGTGACTTTAGAAGCGTGCTCACTTATCACCCTCAGGTGGCTACCGACGATTTCGTGTCGCTCACCATGCCGGTGCGTACGGAGTCCTACGTCTGGGATGACCAGCTCCCGCCCGTGCTGCAAATGAATTTGCCCGAAGGCCAACTCCTGCAGCTGCTGCAAGAGCAATTCGGGCCCCATATCGGAGCCGAACCCCCTGCCTTGTTGTCCGTCATCGGGCGCAACATGGTGGGCCGGCTGCAGGTGACCGCTGCGGGTGCGACTTTGAGCGAGTCGACCAAGCCGACAGAGGTCGCCGCCCTGCTCAAGGGCGACAACTCTGAAGTGGCGTTCGCCGCACTGGTGCGCGAGCACGCCGCCAGCGGCCTATCCGGTGTAGCGCCCCAGTTCCTTGGTGCACAGGATGAAAAACACAGGCCGCTGGCGTTGCAGAAAAAGGCCAGCGTCGTCACCCGGCGCCACATCATCAAAGCATCGAGTGCTCAGCGGCCGTTCGCCTCACTGAATGAGCACTTGTGCATGCAGGTGGCCAGCCGCGTCACCTCTACGGCCAAAACCCAAGTCTCCGACGATTGCCAGGCGCTGGTGGTGCAGCGTTTCGATGTGGATGAAAACGGCCAACCCCATTGGGGCATGGAAGACTTCTGCAGCTTGTTGGGCTTGCGCCCTTCTGCCAAATACGACACCACCTGGGAGCGCATCGCCCGGGCCGTGCGCGATCATGTTCCTGGTCCGCAGCGACTGCAGACCTATCGCCAGCTCGCCGTGATCTTGTTGCTGAGCTACGCGTTGCGCAACGCCGATTGCCACGCCAAACAGCTGGCACTGCTCTATACCTGTCGGGCCGATGTGCATCTCTCCCCGGTATACGACCTGCTCACCACCTGCGTTTACGCAGGTTTTCAGCACAACCCGCCGGCCATTGAGTTCATGCAGAAAAAGACATGGACGCCAGGCAAGAGCCTGCCAAGGTTCATTGCCACCACGTTCGGGATTCAGCTCAAGGAGCAGTTGCAGATGGTCGAGGCCATCTGCGGCGCGGTGGCCGATGTGGCTCCACTGGTGCGCCGGGCGATGGTCCAGCATCCGGGCTTCGAAGACGTGGGCAAGCGCATGCTGCTGGCTTGGGCTGAAGGTGTTCGGGGTCTGCGCGATCAGCGTGTCTATGGCTTGGCCGATTGGGCCGCGGGGGATGCCTTTGAAGGCCTAGACGCTCCTACCAAGCAAAAATCGCAGAGCACGAAGATCGGTCGATCCCCATCGCAGGGAATGCGTTGAATACCGGGCATTTGCACCAGGCACTCACAAAGGCCTGAAGGCCATTCGTCACCTTTCGCTTGCCGGGGCGTGGCCTTGCAGATGGCGCACAAGCGGGTCGGACAACAAAGCCAGCCATTGGGCTGTGCCAGAAGCGCTTGTCTACTCGCCGGCTTGGCTTGATACGGTGATCGGACCACTGAGCGGTGGCTTATCCCGCCGGATCCGAGTATGCGGCAGTGAACCAGTATTGCACCCCGCCCATTGCGGCCATGGACCATGTGTGCGGCGCACGCGTCGATCTACTGATCCATGGTTAAAAAAGCAACGGGTTGGCTGTAGGACGTGTCACCGATGATTGACGGCAAGGATGATTTTTAAAACTTTGAGTAAAAAAACAGCCATGTCCCGGTTGAAAGGCTATACACTTCCCATCAGCCCCACTCCTCAGCCTGCGCTATGCCCATTCCTATGCCGATCGAACCTACTGTCAAAGCGTCCGTCGCGATGTCGCTCCTGGGTCTGGAGCTGAATAACAAACGCTTGATGCGGCTGAGCGGTGGTGAAAAGCCTGAGGGCCAGCGTCAGATGAAGTACAAGCCCCAGGACATGCTCAACATCCGGGCCAGGCTCGCGGGGATTTCGCCCGAGGCGGTGCAAGAAGCCATGGCGGTCAACGCCAAACTGCCTGCGATCATCGTGACGCGCATGACCAAAGGCGGCATCGGCAAGACATCCATCACCGTGAACCTTGCCACGGCCCTGGCCTTGTCGGGCTACCGGGTCTTGCTGATTGACGCCGATCCCCAGGCGTCCGCAACCAATATGCTGGGCATCGAGACCGAGACTTACCACCCCCATATCGGCACGCTGCTGCTCAAGAGCGGTGACAAGCCCGATGAGCTGCGTGAGTTTATCGTCCCGATCTTCGAAGACGGTTTTCTGGATTTGATCCCCTCGGATGTGGAGCTCGACTCCACCAATCCGGCGCTCATCGTCACCATGGGTCGCGAGCAGAAGGCCGAAGAATTTGTCCTGCGCAACCGGGAATTTCTGTCGAAAAACTATGACGTCATTCTGGTGGACACCACTCCCGGCACAACGCCGGTGAGCGTGGCGTTCACCTACCTCGCGCACCTCACAGGAAAAATTCTCACCGTGGTGGAGCCCGAAGGCAGTTGCCTGCGCGCACTCGATGCCTTGCAGTTCAATTTGGAAGAAGTCCAGAAGCTGGCGAAGCGACCGATTGATTTGGCCATTCTGGTGAACAAGGCCCAGATCGGTCGCAAGCACGTAGAGCACAACTACGCCATCTTGACCAAGAGCTATCCCAACCGGATCTTGCCTGTGCAGATCCCGCATTCGATCGCGTTCACACGGCAGATCAATGCCGATGACGTTCCTTCGTCGATGCCGGTTTTGCTCAAAGATCCCAACAGCAAGGCGGCTGACAGCCTGTACCACTTCGCCCGCGTGATTGCGAGCGAGTTCAATGTCACTCAGCCAGGGTTTGTTGCCAACTCCTAAACGACCATGAACGCACCTACCGCCACCGACAAGGCTGCAAAGCCAAAACACCAACGTATGGGCGTATCCGAGGCGATGGATCTGGCCGCAAAAGCGCACCAGCCGAGCCTGTCCGGAAGAAGCCTGCTGCCCGAATTCAAGCCGTTCACGCCGGCAGCGGACACTGAACCCAGTGAGCCCACCAAGCCGGCCGCGGAAGGCAACCGAGACATCCGCACGGTCTTGCTGGAACTGATCGACGAGAACCCTTACGCGCCGCGCGAAGTCTACTCACCGGAAGTTTTGCGCGAGCGTGCGGAAAGCCTGCGCGCCAACGGACAGTACGAAGTCATTCACATCATTCCGCACCCTGAGCGACCAGGACGGTTCATGATTGCCGATGGCTGGACGCGCGTGACAGCATGCCGCGCCCACAAGGTGCTCGATGCGCTTGCCGCGCAGGTGCACCATGACCTGAGCCCGCTGCAAGCCGCATGGTTGGGCTACAACCAGAACGAGTCCCGCGAACAGCACTGCGACCTCGATCGTGCGTTCTTCTTCGACAAGATGTATGCCCAAGGGCTGACGCAATCCGAGATCGCGAAGAAAACGGGAATTTCCCAGACCCAGCTGAGCTTCTACACGGCGTTCCGGAAATTGCCTGAGGAAACACTGCAGATCATCCGCCTCAACCCCAGCCGCTTTCCTGCCTACATTGCGCAGAATCTGGCAAAGGTGGCGCGCAAGGTCTCTGAAGACAAGGCAAGTTCACTGGCTTCGATCTACAGCAGCAACGGCCAATCCGTGAACTGGATGATCAACCAATGTTCGCTCCTGCTGGAGAAAGAGCCGCGGTCGCCGCAGAAGCAAAAAGTCGGCAAAGTCTTCCGCTACAGCAACGGCGTTTTGCGTCAAAAGGGTGCTCAGTTTGATCTGAGCATAGAAATCGATGAAGCTGATCAAGAAGAGTTCAACAAGGCCTTGGAGGCGCTGCTGAGCAAGTTCGCCAAGCATGCCGCCCCTTCTGAGCCAGCGACGACAGAGCAAGAGTGACGGTCATGACGCACAGTCCGATTTTTTCGGAAACCGCAAAGCAGCCCTTGCTTTGCGGGCGTCATCCTTTCAGTCCTAACGGCCCCATTGCGTCCATCGCTGGAGAACAGCAGGTGCACGCCACGCCGGCCTTGCCCACAAAAACGCTTGAGAGCCAGTCGAGCCCAACAGCTCCCGCACAAGTCTTTCGCGTTATTAAACGTTTAATAATTCATCCGGCGCTGGCATCCGGCGGGTCCCAGTACGAGGCGCCGCGCGTTGGCCGGACTCGTCTGCCTGTCGGTCCTATCCAGGGCTTGGGCGTTATTAAACGTTTAATAATTCAATCGCCACAGGCTCCCGCCTGGTCTATCCTGGCGACGCTTGGCCTTGGCTGCCGCCCTGTGCCAGGCGCCTGCGTTATTAAACCTTTAATAATTCATCCGCAGCCGGCCGCTGCAGGGCAGCTGGCCTGCCAGGCAGCGCTCGAGCGCCTGCCAGCCCCTGCTCGCCAGGCAAAGAACTTCAGCGTTATTAAACGTTTAATACCGCCCCTTGTGCTTGCCGCCAGGAAGGCGCCAAGCACTGGAAATTCCCACCCCACTGAACCCTGCTCTGCAGGGTTCAGTCGTTTCTGGGGTACCACTTTGCAAGGAACCCACTTATGAGCTAAGTCGACACCGCAAAAAAAACTCCCCGGGACGAATCCAGGGGAGTCTTCGGTTTGACGCCTAGGTGAACTAGCTTGCCCAAACCACCAGTCAGAAAAGCAATGAAATTACGACCTTCTGTGCTTTTTTGTCTGTACGGGGCAATTCTAGTCATTCATCGATGACCGCGTCAAGGGGATAACTTTGCCTAAAAACGCCAAAAATGACTTTTTTGCCCACCATTTATCCGTCTGGGATTTCTCGCGCGATCTCATCCATCGATGAAATTCCTGCGTTCAAGGAGCTTCCGGACGGCTTTCTGCGCGTCATCGTCAGAATCGTCAAGAAGATCAACTTGCGCTCACCCAGCAACCCCATCGTGGCCAGTCGCAGCACACTCGCCGACGAATCGGGCAAGAGCATAGAAACCGTGCACCGCGCCATCCGCTGGCTGGAGGAGCATGGTCTGATTGCCCGTGACCAAAAGGCCAGAGCGGGGTTTCGTGGCTCTAGCTCGCCGCTGGTACCCACTCCTCTGCTGCTGGAGGCGCTGCTGCTCACGCCAGAGGCCGAAGCATTGCTCAAAAAAGCAAAGCATGTGGCGCCCGCCACGCCCTCAGCGGCACGGGATTTCGTGCGCGTCGACGGTTTATCCCTGCCCGCCGATCTGGCCTGGATTGCACAAGATGGGGGGGTACCCGCCTCCGCGGTGCTCTTGTTGATGCGCATGGCCAAGGTGGCGCAGCAGCGACTATCTGACGTCGTCGCTGCCACCAGGCAATACCTGCAGCCGCTCAAGGGGCGGAGTCTGTTTTCTTACCTGCGCAAGCTGTTGGCCAAAGGCCAGGACTTCACCCGGCAGGCCTGTGAGCGCAAGGAGCAGCACGAAGAGGAACAGCTGCAAGAGCATCTGACGCACAAGGCCCAGGACATGGTGGGCCAGAAGTTCCAAAACCGGGAGGGAAGCCTGCAGGTGGAAGTCGACGTCTCAGGCATGTTGCGCGAAACGCGCAACGGCAGCTCGACGATGCGCTTTTTCAGTACGAACTTCCTGGAGGCATTGGCGGCACGCCGGCTGATCCCGGTGCGTGAAATAGGTTGAGGCATCAGGTGTCCGTTTTGACAGCTCTGTATCTGGGGTCTACGACCACAGTCTTTAAGAGAACAGTCGTCGCTGCGCGCAACGTTTTTCTAAGCGATTGCACAACAGCCTGGTCGAATTCGATGATTCCTCACTCCAGCATTGATCGGGGGAGGTGGACACAGTGACTGGCAATGGGAGCAGTCAACGGACTGGGACGCTGCAATTGCTGCGCAAATGCTTAGCTCTCCCCCCCAGCTTGTGAAAATTTATGGATTTCACGACGTTCAAGCTGAAAGCATTCGGAATGCCAAATCCGCCCAATCCCCCGCTGGGCGAGGAGGGCGTGAAGAAGCGTGAAGACGAGGCCGAATCGCCAGAAGGGAGTCCAGCGGCGGCAATTGGTTTTTGGCAAGACCCCAAGTCAGGCCTTTGCTGCTGCCTTTTTAGCGAGCTCCTTGGTGCCCTGCGTGTCGACGTAAGCCCGCACCGTTTCCAGCGTAGCGCTCGAAGTAGGCCCGATGCCAAAGCCAGGGCCTGCTACAGAACGCCGCCAAATGCTGGGCAAAGCGATTTCTGGTGTGCCTGGCACCAGCCGTCAAAAGGTCGTTGATCAGCAGCGAAATATCCAGCGGCGGATGGATGTCGAACACCAGATGGACGTGATCGGCCTGCCCGCCTCATTTGAGCGCGAGCAGCGTGCAGCTCCTGGGTCGCCAGGCAGTCCGAGGAGAAGCGGGTGATCGACGTGTTGGCACTTCCTGCCTTCGCAGGAATGCAGCGCTTGCGGTCCGTTCACCGGGGCGACAGGGTTGCTCAGTCCGGGTTTGCCTGCCAACGATGTAGACAGCACATACAGACCACAACGCGGCAAAAGCTATTGCCGGGCGCGGGCCGTGCAATGGCTGATGGGTTGCCAAAAGAGAAGAAAACGAGCCGGATTACACGGCACAAGATAGGGGCGAAAGGCTACGAATCGGGCGCACCAATGCGCCCTGGGTTCGGTAAGGCTGAGGCCAGTCGCTGGAGTGGGAACACACCAGCGCTCTGGTTGTTGAGCCAGGAAACCACGTCGGTGGCAGTCTTCATGATCAGGTGTTCGGCAACCGGCGCCCTACGCTTTCTCAAGATGTGCGCTTCCCATCTCTGCGCGACCTTCACTTCGATTTTCTCAACATCGGGAAAACACCTCCGTGTTTTTTACGGATGTGCGCTCCATTTCATCGGAAGAAAATGTATTCCTCTCCTCTGTAGAGAAATGTAATTACCACTGCCTGTTGGGTGATTCACGACAGGTAGACCGTGGCAACTAATCCTTCTAAGGATATAGCTGTGCGTACTAATTCATTGAATCCAATGCTTCATTGGAAATAGCGGATTGTTGTTGTCATGGAAAGTAAAAATATGAATAGGTGTCAATCAACGAATGAAATGGTGTCGCATGACAAAGTTGACAGGATGCTTCAGTCACTTGTCAATGTTTTCATGGTTGTTTTCCTTCTCCTACCAGAATTTGCACATGCACAAAGCGTTGGCGGGGCTTTTGGTGGAATAACGGACTTCCTGAAGTCGATAACGCAGTTGGTCATTTATGAATGGGGCTACTACATAGGAATCATCACCCTGGCGATTCAGGGATATCGATGGAAAACTGGCCGAATCGACTTGATGCAGCTGGGCGGATGGGGGCTTGGAAT
>JAMNYN010000563.1 GCA_023622805.1 Pseudomonadota bacterium
CTGATGAACGGCGAGCCCGGGTAGTTGCGGATGGCACCGCCCTGATTGAAGGAGCGCACCAGGGCCAGGTACTCCTGCAGTATGGGCGCGAGCTCCGCGGTCGGGGTCTCGGCGAGCTTGAGCACACCTTCGCTGGCTTCGCCGCTCTTGCTGGCGTAGTCGCCGTCGAGGCGGTACAGGCCCGCGCCGGCGTGCGTATCCAGAACGGTCAAAGCCGCGTCTTTCTGCGTGAGGTATTGCAAAGTGGCAATCAACACCGAGTGCTTGAGCACGTCGGCGTGGTTACCCGCATGGAAGGCGTGGCGATAACTGAACATGGAGCAATGGTAACCAGCCGCTGCCGGGAGGCAAGATGGCGGGTCTTTGGAATAAGACAGGTATTTTTGCATGGCTGCAACAGCCATGCAGGACAGGGGCCGCGCCATTTCGTATAATGGAGGGCTTCGCAGCGATTTTAAGGTCCCGCGGCGAAGTGTATTGCGGCATGTGGTGCCGCATGCATCGCCACCTAAGAGGCTTCCTTCAGAGAAGCGCCGACCGTGGAAAAGGACCGCCAAACCCTCTTATCGAAAAGAGAAAACTCATGTCTACATTCAGCGCAAAACCCGCTGAGGTGCAACACGAGTGGTTTGTGATTGACGCCACCGACAAGGTGCTCGGACGGGTAGCCAGCGAAGTTGCCCTCCGTCTGCGCGGCAAACACAAAGCCATTTACACACCTCACGTTGATACCGGCGATTTCATCGTCATCATCAACGCAGCCCAGCTCAAAGTGACTGGCACCAAGTCTTTGGACAAGGTGTACTACCGTCATTCCGGCTACCCGGGCGGCATCACTGCCACGAACTTCCGTGATATGCAGTCGAAGCACCCAGGTCGTGCTCTGGAAAAGGCCGTCAAGGGCATGCTGCCCAAGGGTCCTCTGGGCTACGCCATGATCAAGAAACTCAAGGTGTACGGTGGTGCTGAGCATCCCCACACCGCGCAGCAGCCAAAAGCGCTGGAAATCTAAGGAGCCTTGAGATGATTGGTGATTGGAACAATGGCACCGGCCGTCGCAAATCCAGCGTCGCCCGTGTGTTTCTGAAGAAGGGCTCCGGCAAGATTACTGTGAATGGCAAAGACATTCAAGAGTACTTCGGCCGTGAGACTTCCATCATGATTGCTAAGCAACCGCTGGCACTCACGGAAAACCTCGAAACTTTCGACGTGCAAGTCAACGTGCACGGTGGTGGTGAGTCCGGCCAAGCCGGTGCGACCCGTCACGGCGTGACTCGCGCCCTGATCGACTATGACGCAGGCCTGAAGCCCGTCCTGAGCCAAGCCGGCTTCGTGACGCGTGACGCCCGTGAAGTCGAGCGTAAGAAGGTCGGTCTGCGCGGCGCTCGCCGTGCAAAGCAGTTCTCCAAGCGTTAAGCCCAAAGTTCTGTGGTCTGCCGGGTGCTTGCACCCGGTGGACAAAAGAAAAGCCACCTTCGGGTGGCTTTTCTTTTGTCTCGGAGGCGGCTGCCGCCAAAGCCCCCACTTGCTTTAGCGACAAAAAACGGGTTGGTCCGAATTCCCGACCGGTTTGCAGTACCATTCTCCCCAAACCTTGAATATCGGAGTATCCCCATGAGCGCCGTTGCAGAAAACATCCAGAGCGAAATGCCTTCTCCCATCCTTTTCACCGACAGCGCGGCGGCAAAGGTGGCGGACCTGATCGCCGAAGAAGGCAACCCTGAGTTGAAGCTGCGCGTGTTCGTCCAGGGCGGCGGTTGCTCGGGCTTCCAGTACGGTTTCACGTTCGATGAAATCACCAATGAAGACGACACCATCATGAGCAAGAATGGCGTGTCGCTGCTGATCGACGCCATGAGCTACCAGTACCTGGTCGGCGCCGAGATCGACTACAAGGAAGACTTGCAGGGCGCTCAGTTCGTGATCAAGAATCCGAACGCCACCACCACCTGTGGCTGCGGTTCGAGCTTCTCCGCCTGATTGCCCGGCAGAATTGCCCGCCCGCGCAGCTCGCGGGCCTTCTGCCCAGCCGCCTTTACAGGCGGCTTTTTTATGCCCGCTTTCTTTGCTGCATTGACGCTTTTTCATGACGCTCGCCCGCTCGAATTCCGTATTGCTGTGGCTGGTCGCCATCGGCTTCTTCATGCAGACGCTGGACGCCACCATCGTCAATACGGCGCTGCCCACCATGGCCGCCGCTTTGGGCGAGAGTCCGCTGCGCATGCAGTCGGTGATCGTCGCCTACTCCTTGACCATGGCCATGGTCATTCCTGCCTCGGGCTGGATTGCCGACCGCTTCGGCACGCGCCGGGTCTATCTGACGGCCATTGCGTTGTTCGTGCTCGGCTCGGTGCTGTGCGCCTTGGCGGTCAGCCTGAATCAGCTGGTGGTGGCGCGCATTTTTCAAGGCTGCGGCGGTGCCTTGCTGCTGCCCGTGGGGCGCCTGGCCGTGTTGCGTGCCTTTCCGCGCGAGCAATTTCTCAAGGCCATGAGCTTTGTCGCCATTCCCGGTCTGATCGGTCCCCTGGTCGGACCGACCCTGGGCGGCTGGATGGTCGAGTACGTCACCTGGCACTGGATTTTTCTGGTCAACGTGCCGGTCGGTGTGGTCGGTCTGCTGGCCACGCTGCGCTTCATGTCCGAGGGCGCGCGGATCGACGTCAAGCGCTTTGACGTGGCGGGTTACGCGCTGCTGGCGTTCGGCATGGTGGCCGTGTCGCTGACGCTCGACGGACTGTCGTGGCTGGGGCTGGCCGGTGCGGCCGCGCTGCTGGTCGCCGGTCTGGGCAGCCTGGCCGCCTATTGGTGGCATGCGCTGCGCCGCCCCGATCCCTTGTTCGCGCCCGAGTTGTTTGCGCTGCGCAGCCTGCGCATAGGCCTGCTGGGCAATCTGTTTTCCCGCCTGGGCAGCGCTTGCATGCCGTTCCTGATTCCGCTGGTGCTGCAAGTCTGCTTGCAGTACTCGCCCATGCAGGCGGGGATGATGATGCTGCCCACGGTGCTGGCCAGGATGCTGGTCAAGCGCATCGCGACGGCCCTGATCCAGCACTGGGGTTACCGGCGCACGCTGGTCGGCAACACCTGTGTGCTGGCGGCGATGATTGCCAGCTTTGCGCTGATCGGCCCCACCCTGCCGCTGTGGCTGCTGATCGTCCAGTTGCTGATGTTTGGCGCGACCAATTCCATGCAGTTCACGGCCATGAACACGGTCACGCTCAAGGACTTGAATGCAGTCCATGCGAGCAGCGGCAACAGCCTGCTGTCCATGGTGCAGATGCTGGCCATGGGCATGGGCGTCGCTGTTTCCGCGGCCGTGCTGGCCGGTTTCCATGACCTCTGGGGCCAGGCCAATCCGCACGAGAGCCTGCGCGCCTTCCAGGCCACGTTTGCCTGCATGGGGCTGCTGACCTTGGCGTCGGCGGCGATTTTTGCCCGGCTGGACCGCGTGGAAAACCTGCGGCCTCAGGCCGAGCAGCCGGTCACCGAAGCTTAGGCGGGATAGACCGCGCCCAGCACGCGCGGGCCCTGAGCACCGGTCACGCGCGCCAGATTGCCCGGCAGTCCGTGCAGGGTCTGGCGTGCCAGCCAGGCAAAGGCCGCGGCTTCGACCTGCAGCGGGGGCAGGCCGCTGGCCGTGGTGGACTGCACTTGCAGGCCGGGCAGCAAGGCGGCGAGCCGCGCCATCAGCTGGCCGTTGAGCGCGCCGCCGCCGCAGACCAGCAGCTGAGTGGCATCCCGACCCCAGCGCAGCGCGCCATCGGCGCAGGCGCGGGCCGTGAACTCCGTCAGCGTGGCCTGCACGTCCTCGGGGCGGGTGGCGGGCGGCAGGCCGTCCAGCCGGCTGCGCAGCCAGTCCAGGCTGAACAGGTCGCGCCCCGTGCTCTTGGGCGGGGGCTGCTGCAGGAAAGGCTCGGCCAGCAGTTGCTCCAGCAGCGCGGGCAGGGCTGTGCCGCTGGCCGCCCAGACGCCGTTGTCGTCATAGGCCTGGCCGGTATGGCGCTGGCACCAGACGTCCATCAAGGCATTGCCCGGGCCGCAATCGAAGCCGGTCACGGCGCCGTCGGCCGGCAGAACGCTCAGGTTCGAAATGCCGCCGATGTTGAGCGCCAGCACGGTTTGCCCGGCCTGGCCGAACACGCTGTGGTGGAAGGCCGGCACCAGCGGTGCGCCCTGGCCGCCGGCGGCGACGTCGCGGCTGCGGAAATCGGCCACGACGCTGATGGCGCAGCGTTCGGCCAGCAAGGCCGGGTTGTTGAGCTGCAGCGTATAGCCCGTGCCGTCGAACATCTGCGGCCGGTGGCGCACGGTCTGACCGTGGGCTCCCACGGCGCGCACCGCCTGCGGCGGCAGGCCGGCCTGGGCCAGCAGTTGCTGCACCACGTCGGCGTAATGCGTGACCAGGGCGTTGGCCGCGAGGGCCGCGCGGTGCAGTTCGTTGTCGCCAGCGGTGTTGAGCGCCAGCAGCTCGGCACGCAGGCCGGCGTCGAAGCCGCGGCTGGCGTAATGCAGCACCTGGCAGCGGTCCTGCTGGAAATCGACCAGCACGCCATCGACACCATCGAGCGAAGTGCCCGACATCAGGCCGATGTACAGATCAGGAGCGGGGGCAGCAGAGGTCATGTGGGCAATGGTAGCCGGATGGCAGATGCAAGAAAGCCGCTTTGCAGCGGCTTCTGTGGGGAAAGGGGGGGCGCAGTTCGCACGATTCACAGCCTGTGGAGCTGGCGTGTCCCAGCAAGGGGACACCGAGCAAGGGCCGCCCCGCAGCGATGGTGTCGTCCCCCTCCACCGCAGGATGAGAGGGGGAAGCCGCGAAGCGGCTCAGGGGGTGCCGTTTATTCAGCGCTTGCAAGTGTTTGCTGGGCGGAATCGAGTGCCAGTCGCATTTGCGCGGCCTGGCGGTCGAAGGCCTTGCGCACGGCGGCCGAGATGGGCTGGGCGGTCTGCGCCTGGCCGATGACGGTCAGCGGGTCCTGAGCCTGGCCGTTGACGCGCACTTCAAAGTGCAGGTGCGGGCCGGTGGCCCAGCCGGTGGAGCCGACGGCGCCAATGGTCGTGCCCTGGGCCACGGAAGCGCCCTTGCGCACGTCGATGCGGCTCAAATGGGCGTAGACGGTGACGTTGTTGTCCGGGTGCTTCACGAAGATCACATTGCCGTAGCCGTTTTGCACGCCGGCGAACTCGACCACGCCATCGGCAACGGTGCGCACCTTGGTGCCCGTGGGCGCGGCGAAGTCCGTGCCGTTGTGGGCGCGCCAGGTCTTGTGCACGGGGTGAAAGCGCATGGCAAAGCCGCTGCTGACACGCGAGAAGGCCAGGGGGGCAGACAGGTAGGAGCGCTCCAGGCTGGCACCGTCGAGTGCGTAGTAGGCACCCTTGGCGCCCGGGGCCTGGAACCACATGGCCTGGTGGACGGAGCCGTTGTTGTGGAACTCCGCGCTCAGCAGCCGGCCGCTGCGCAGAGGCTCGCCGTCGGCTTCCAGCGTTTCGTAGACCATGGTGAAGCGGTCGTTCTTGCGCAGGGCGCGGCGAAAGTCGATCTTGCCGTTGAAGACTTCGGCCAGTTGCGAGGCCACGGCGGCGGGCATGCTGGCGGCATCGGTGGCGGCGACCAAAGAGCTCTGGATCACGCCGCCGGCGAGGCGGCTGTTGGCGACGAGCTTGCCGGTTTCGAGACGGGTGACGAAGCCCTTGCCCTGGCGTTCGACGACCAGGCGCTGGAAAGTGTCGCTGTCGTCATCGGGCGCCCAGCGGGCGGTCAGACGCGTCAGTTGGTGGTCGTTGGTGGTTTCGGCCGATACCAGGCGACCGGCGCGTCCCAGCAGGTTTTCGCGCGCCTGGGCATCGCTGCGCAGGTAGTCGGAAGCTTGCGGATCGGCGATGCCCAGGCGTTGCAGCAAGGCCTGGGCGGAGTCGCTGCTGCGCGTCAGGTCCGAGCGGTACAGCGAAAAATTCTGCAGCTCGGTCAGTTCGACCAGCGGCGTGTCGTCAGCCAGCGAAGCGACCTGTTGGGTCAGCGTGCGCACCGGCAGATCGGAGGGATCGGGACCCAGGGACGCGACGGCGAATGCACCGCCACCGGCGGTCAGCAACAAGGCAGCAACGGCAGCCGAGACGCGCTTGGGATGGTTCTGCAATGTAGTGCTCAGCCGGGCAAGCAAGGCGTTGCCGGCGGTGATCAGGCCAGATTTCAAAATGGAGTTCCCGGGTCGCTGCGCGTCCAGTCGGTCAAAAATGCAGGTGTGGCAGGACACGCATCCAGGGGGTGTAAGCCATTCGGCAGTGCCGATATGGGGACCCTACTAGAATTCGCCACAGCAATAAGCCACGAAGTATACCGGTGGCGACTTACTCCGCATCGAAAAAAACCCTTATGAATCAACCTGCTGTTACAACATACCCCGTCACCGAAGGTGTAGGACAAGCGCTTGAGATTTCCTTGCGCGGCGTCGAGGAACTGCTGCCCAAGGACGAATGGACGCGCAAGTTGGCGCGCTCGGCTGCCACTGGCGTGCCTTTGCGCGTGAAGCTGGGTCTGGACCCGACGGCGCCGGATATTCATATCGGTCATACGGTGGTGCTCAACAAGATGCGCCAGTTGCAAGACCTGGGCCACCAGGTGATTTTTCTGATCGGCGACTTCACCACGCTGATCGGCGATCCCTCGGGCCGCAACTCCACGCGTCCGCCGCTGACGGCCGAGCAGATCAAGATCAACGCCGAAACCTACTACCGCCAGGCGGCGATGGTGCTGGACCCGGAGCGCACCGAAGTCCGCTACAACAGCGAGTGGTGCGACAAGCTGGGTGCGCGCGGCATGATCGAACTGTCGGCCAAGTACACCGTGGCGCGGATGATGGAGCGCGACGATTTCCACAAGCGCTTCCATGGCGGCCAGTCGATCTCGCTGCACGAGTTCCTCTACCCCATGCTGCAGGGCTATGACTCGGTCGCGCTCAATGCCGACCTGGAACTGGGCGGCACGGATCAGAAGTTCAACCTGTTGATGGGTCGCCATCTGCAGCAGGAATACGGCCAGGAGCCGCAGTGCGTGCTCACCATGCCGCTGCTCGTGGGCCTGGACGGCGTGGACAAGATGTCCAAGTCCAAGAACAACTACATCGGCATCACAGAAGAAGCCAACACCATGTTCGCCAAGGTGCTGTCGATTTCGGACACCTTGATGTGGGACTGGTACACCTTGCTGTCGTTCAAGAGCCTGGCCGAGATCGCCGCGCTCAAGGCCGAAATCGCGGGCGGGCGCAATCCCAAGGACGCCAAGGTCATGCTGGCCAAGGAAATCACGGCGCGCTTCCATTCGGCCGCCGCCGCCGATGCCGCCGAGCAGGACTTCATCAATCGCAGCAAGGGCGGTGTGCCCGATGAGATCCCGGAAGTCACGCTGTCGGGCGCACCGCTGGGCATAGGCGCGCTGCTCAAGCAGGCCAACCTGGCCCCATCGACCAGCGAAGCCAGCCGCCTGAACGACGGCGGCGGCGTGCGCGTCGATGGTGCGGTGATCAGCGACCGCGGCCTCAAGCTCGAAGCCGGCACTTTCGTGGTGCAGGTCGGCAAGCGCAAGTTTGCACGAGTCACGCTGACCCCCTGAGCGACTTCGTCGCTTCCCCCGCTCATCCTTCGGTGGCGGGGGACGACACCATCGCTGCGGGGCGGCCCTTGCTGGGCCACGCCAGTTTCTGAGGCTGAGAACTGTGCTTGACGCCGTTGTTCCAGTCCACTCAGCTTGACGTGGGGCCCATTGCCGCGCGCGTCAGCGCGGCTTGGGCGCGCAGCCAGTCGCAGAATGCCTGCACCTCGGGGCGGGGCGCGCTGCGCGGGCCGGGCAGCAGCCAGTAGGCCAGGGGCGAGTCGAGCCGGTGCGCGGGCAGCACTTCGACCAGATCGCCGCTGGCCAGTGCGTCGGCCACCAGCGGCAGGCGCGCGATCGCCAGGCCCTG
>JAMNYN010000385.1 GCA_023622805.1 Pseudomonadota bacterium
GGGCAGTTGGCGCTTGGTGCCGACGAATACGCTGGCCACCTGGGGCACGACGTAGCTCACCAGAAACAGCACGATGACCACGGCCACCAGCGACACGATGGCCGGGTACAGGGCCGCGCCTATGAGCTTGGACTGCAGCGCCTGGCGTGCTTCCAGGTCGTCGGCCAGGTTGGCGAGCACCAGGCCCAGGCTGCCGCTGGATTCACCGGCGCCGATGACGGCGCAGTAGATCGCGGAAAACTCGCGCGGGTGCTGCTGCAGCGCGCGGGAAAAAGTCGAGCCCGCATTGACTTCGGCGCGCAGCGTGGCCAGCAGATGGTGCTGGCGCTCGTCTTCGGCTTCGTCGGCCAGCGCGCTCAGCGCCCGTTCCAGCGGCAGGCCGGCGCTGACCAGACCCGAGAGCTGGCGTGTCCAGACCGTCAGCGCGCTGGCGTTGAACACCGGGCGCGTGAACCAGCGCTCCTGCCAGGTCAGCGCCGTGCCGGGCGCGCTGCCCGACCCGATGGGGTTCACGGACAGGGGCACCAGGGCCTGGGCCCGCAGCAGGTTGCGCGCGGACTTGGCGGTGTCGGCTTCCAGGGTGCCCTTGCGGGTGGCGCCCTGGGCGTCGAGGGCTTCGTAAGAAAAAGCGGGCATGGGGGCAGGAGTGGGGCGCGCGTGCGTGTGGAGTTCAGCACATGTTAGCGGCTGCAGATGACAGAGCGTGTCAGCCGCAGGCCTGGTGGCCTGCGCTGTGGCTCAGGAGGCGAGGGCCTGGGCGGCGATTTCCAGCGAACGCAGGCGCAGGGCCGGGTCGTAGATATCGCTGACCAGCATGAACTCGTCGGCCTGGGTGGAGTCGAGCAAGGTCTGGAAATGGCGGCGCACGCTGTCCGGGCTGCCGACCACGCCGGCGCGCAGGAAGTCGCCGATGGCGGCGCGCTCCGAAGGCGAGAGCTGGGCGGCGTAGTTTTCCACCGGCGGCTGCAGGCGCGAGCGCTGGCCCGTGAGAATGCCCAGCACGCGCTGGTAGGTGCTGCTGGCCAGGAACTCGGCTTCTTCGTCGGTGGGGGCGGCGATCACCGGCACGCCGACGATGGCATAGGGCTTGGCCAGCGTGGCCGAGGGGCGGAACAGCTCGCGGTACATGTCCAGCGCCTGGTGCAGCATGCGCGGCGCGAAGTGCGAGGCAAAGGCGTAGGGCAGGCCCATGTGCGCGGCGAGCTGGGCCGAGAACAGGCTCGATCCCAGCAGCCAGATCGGCACGTTGGTGCCCGCGCCCGGCATGGCGATGATGCGCTGGCCGGGCGTGACCGGGCCCAGCAGCTGCTGGAGTTCGGCCACGTCGCGCGGGAAGTCCTGCTCGGTTTCGACGCGGTCGCGGCGCAGTGCGCGCATGGTCGGGCCGTCGGTGCCGGGCGCGCGGCCCAGGCCCAAGTCGATGCGGCCCGGGTAGAGCTCGGCCAGCGTGCCGAAGGCTTCGGCCACGACCAGCGGCGCATGGTTGGGCAGCATCACGCCGCCCGAGCCCACGCGAATGCGGCTGGTGCCGCCCGCGATGTGGCCGATCAGCACGGCCGTCGCCGAGCTGGCAATGCCCGGCATGTTGTGGTGTTCGGCCAGCCAGTAGCGGGTAAAGCCCAGGGCTTCGGCCTTTTGCGCGGTGCGCAAGGCGATCTCCAGGGCCTGGGCCACGGTGCCGCCTTCGCGCACGGCCACGAGATCGAGCAGGGAAAGGCGAGTGTCTTGGAGAGATTTCATCATGCAGCGGGTCTTTCGGTTATCCAGGGCGTTCGCATCACCAGCAGTCACTCAACTTAGCGCGGTCCAGCGCAGGGGCGCCGAGCAAGGGCCGCGGCCCCCCAGCAGCGATGGTGCCGTCCCCCTTGGGGGAGGCCGGGGCAGGCCATCCGGCGTCAGCGGCTCAGGGGGTGTGACGATTCGTGATTTCGTTCTTGCAGGTTATACCCACCACGATGCACCAGACGAAGGACAGCACGGCAATCCCCCAGTTGTTGCTGCCCATTTCCATGGCCACGAAGGACAGGGGCAGGGCCACCAGCGCGGCCAGGCGTATGCAGCGGCGCAGCTGGGCCTCCATTAGCCGGGCCTTGTAGAACAACAGCAGCCCGTAACTGGCCGCGGCCAGCAGGGTCAGCAACAAAAAAGTCTCGCCGCCGTAAGGCGCGCTCCAGGTGCGAAGGGATTCCATCATGAGACCATTGTCGCTGCCATTGCTCAGCCGCGCTGCGAGGGCTTTGTTCAGCGTTCGCGTCACCTATGACCTCAGCAACTGGCGTGCCCCAGCAATGGGGCAGCGAGGAAGGGCCGCCCCCCTCCACCGAAGGATGAGAGGGGGGAGCCGCGTCAGCGGCTCAGGGGGTGCTTTAGTCCCTGGTAACGCGCAGCACTTCTTCCGGCGTAGTGATCCCGGAGCGCACCAGGCGCTCGCCATCGTCGCGCATCAGTGTCATGCCGCTGGCCAGGGCCGCGGCGCGGATGTCGGCTTCGCTGGCCTGGCCGTGTATCTGGCGGCGGATGGCATCGTCGACCACCAGCAGTTCGAAGACGCCGGTGCGGCCCTTGTAGCCGCTGGGCTCGGAGTCGTCCTTCTTGCGCACCAGGCGCTGGGCCAGAACACCCAGCAGCGAGCTGCTGAGCAGGAAAGGCTCGACGCCCATGTCTATCAGTCGGGTGATGGCGCTGGGCGCGTCGTTGGTGTGCAGCGTGGCCAGCACCAGATGGCCCGTGAGCGAGGCCTGGATGGCGATCTGGGCGGTTTCGAAGTCGCGGATTTCGCCGATCATGATCACGTCCGGGTCCTGGCGCAGGATGGCGCGCAAGGCCTTGGCGAACGTCAGATCGATCTTGGCGTTGACCTGGGTCTGGCCCACGCCCGCGAGCTCGTACTCGATAGGGTCTTCCACCGTCATGATGTTGCCGCTGGAAGCGTCGAGCCGCTGCAGCGCCGCATACAAGGTGGTGGTCTTGCCCGAACCCGTGGGGCCGGTGACCAGGATGATGCCGTGGGGCTGGCGGATCAGCGACTCTATGCGCTCCAGCGTCTGGCCCTGCATGCCCACGGCTTCGAGCGTGAGCTTGGAGCCGCTCTTGTCGAGCAGACGCAGCACGGCGCGTTCGCCATGGGCGCTGGGCAGGGTGGAGACGCGCACGTCGATGGCGCGCGTTCCCAGGCGCAGGCTGATGCGTCCGTCCTGCGGCAGGCGCTTTTCCGAGATGTCGAGGTCGGCCATGATCTTCAGGCGCGAGATCAGCGCGGCGTGCAAGGCCCGGTTGGGCTGGACGACTTCGCGCAGATCGCCGTCGACGCGAAAGCGCACGCTGGAATGCCGCTCGTAGGGCTCGATATGGATGTCGCTGGCACCGTCGCGTGCGGCCTGCGTGAGCAAGGCGTTGAGCATGCGGATGATGGGCGCGTCGTCGGCGGTTTCCAGCAGGTCTTCCACCGCCGGCAGGTCCTGCATCATGCGCGACAGATCGGCGTCGGATTCCACTTCACTGACCACGCGCGCAGCGCTGGATTCACCCTGGGCATAGGCGGCGCTGATGCGCTGCGCCAGTTGCGCGGCATCGAGCGATTGCCAGTGCGGCACGGCGTGTTTGCGCTGTACTTCGGAAAGGGCCTGGAAGTCGGGCGTCGGGCCGTGCCACAGCACGGGCTGCTGGCCGTCGTCTTCGAGCAGCAGCTGTGTGCTGCGGGCATAGGCATAGGGCAGGGGATAACGCATGGCTTCAGGGCGCGCTATAGGTTTCGTCAGTCTCGGAAACGGGCACGATGCGTGGACGCGCCGGTTTGGTTGAACTGGACGTGAAAGGCACGCTGGCCAGTGGTTGCGTCGGACCGCCGGGCTGCAGCTGGGGCATCACCGGCGCGCCATCCACCGAGCCGAGCACAGAGCTGGGCGCTGGCTGCACGATCTCCTGGTTCGCCCGGATGGCGTCGTAGCGGTCGAGCATCAGCGCATCGCTGGCCGCCGCATCGCGCACCACCACCGGGCGCAGGAACACCATCAGATTGGACTTGCTGCGCGTGCGGTTCTGGCTGCGGAACAGGTTGCCGACGCCCGGCAGGTCGCCCAGCAAGGGTACCTTGTCCTCCGCCAGCGAGTAGTCGTCCTGCAGCAGGCCGCCCAGCACCAGAATGCTGCCGTCCTCGATCAGTACGTTGGATTCGATCGAGCGCTTGCGCGTGGTCGGGCCATTGGTGTCCTTGAGCGTCGACAGGTCGATGCTGGAGACTTCCTGGTAGACCGACAGCTTCACGGTGCCGTTTTCGTTGATCTGCGGGCGCACGCGCAGCGTCAGACCGACGTCCTTGCGCTCCACGGTGGTGAAGGGGCTCACGCCTGAGGTACCGGTGGTGCTGGCGTAGGAGCCGGTGACGAAAGGCACGTTGTTGCCGATGATGATCTTCGCTTCCTCATTGTCCAGCGTCATCAGGTTTGGCGTGGACAGCACGTTGGCGTCCGTATTGGTCTGCAGGAAGTTGGCCAGCGCGCCGAGGTAGTACTTGCCGTTGAGGCGCGGCGCGATGCCGATGTTCAGGCCCTTGCCCAGGGAGCCGAGTGCCGTGGCCGCGGTGGCGCTACCGCCGGCAATGCCGGCTGTGACGCCCAGGATGTTGGCGCCGCTGGTGCCGGAATTGGTGCCTATCACCCCCATGGTGCTGCCGTTGTTGCCCAGCAGCGACTGCCATTGCACGCCGACCTGGGCCAGCTTGGTGGCCGAGACTTCGACGATCAGGCTTTCCACCAGCACCTGGGCACGGCGCCCGTCGAGCTGGTCGATGACCGAGCGCAGCTGGCGGTAGACCGGTGGCGGCGCGGTGATGATCAGCGAATTGGTGGCCGGGTCGGCCTGGATTTGCCCGCCCGTGGACGGTTGGTTGCTGCTGCCCGAGCTGCCGCCGCCGGAGGTGCCCAGGCCGGAGCTGCTGGTGCTGCCGCCCATGCCGGAACTGCTGCCTTGCAAGGTGTTGGTGCTGGTCGACGTGCGCGTGCTGTTGGCACTGCCGGACACGCCGCCGGTCGAGGACGAAGCGGCGCCGCCGTCGCTGCTCATCGCGGCGCGCAGCGTGGTGGCCAGGGTCACCGCATCGGCATTCTTGAGGTAGACCACATGGATGTTGCCGCTGCTCGCGGCCGAGCTGGCGTAGGCGGGCTGGTCCAGGCGTGCGATCAGCGAGCGCACCTGGGCCAGTCGCGCGGGGTTGGCGGCGCGCACCACCAGCGCGTTGCTGCGCGGCTCGGCCATCAAGGTGGTCTTGTAGGCCGTATCGGCCTGACCCTGGGCCACGGCGCCGGGCACCGCCCCCGCGCTGCCGCCTTCGATCAGCCGGCTCACCAGCACGGCCATTTCGGAGGCGACGGCGTGCTGCAGCGGAATCACTTCGACGTCGGTGGCGTTGGACACGTCCATGGCGGCTATGACGCGCGACAGGCGCTGCACGTTGTCCGCATAGTCGGTGATGACCAGCGAGTTGTTGCCCGGGTTCACGTTGATGGTGTTGTTCGGGCTGATCAGCGGCCGCAGCACGGGCACCAGATTGGCCGCGCTCTCGAAGTTGAGCTTGAAGATCTGGGTCACGATCTGGCCGCCGGCCGGAGTGCCGCCGCGTCCGCCTTGCGACACCGCGACACTGCCCGACTGGAGCTTGGCATCGGCTTCGGGAATGACCTTGTACAGGCCCGCGGCCTCGACCACGGTGAAGCCCTGCAGGCGCAGGGCGGCGAGGAATTGCTGGAAGGCCTGGGTCGGCGCCAGCGGTTTTTCGCTGATCAGCGTCATCGTGCCCTTGACGCGCGGATCGACCACCACGTTGCGGCCGGTGATGGTGGCCATGGCTCGGGCCACGGCTTCGATTTCGGCGCCCGCGAAGTTGAGCGTCACGGGCTCGGTGCGGTGGCTGGCCTGGGCCAGGACCGGCCCGCTGGCGCAGGCCAGTATGGCGCTGGCGGCAATGGAGTGGAGTGCGACGCGCAAGCGGCGTGAAGTGATGAACGTCATGGAATTCAGCCCAGGGAAATGAGGGAGCGCGCGCCGCTGCGTCGCCCGATGATGTTGAGAAAGTTGGCCAGGGCTGCTTCACGTTCGGGCGTGGCCGTGGCCTCGCCGCGAAACCGCAGACGCTGGCCTACCCATTGGCCGGAGCCGCTGAGCTGTAAATGGCCTTCGAGGGTGCTGAGCGTCACCGTGGGGGAGTCCCCGCCTTCGATGACCAGCCGGTAGCTGCCCATGGGGCGCAAGGTGGACAGCCGCGAGGACACGCCCAGCGCGTCGAGCTGGAGCTGGCCTTCGCTGCGTCCGCGGCCGGCCAGCCATTGCAGGCGCAGCCCCTGGGTGCGCAGCAGCAGCTGGCCCTGGATTTGCGCCGTGTTCCATGGCGTGCCCAGGCCGCTGAGCAGGTCCGCGGGCCACTGGCTTTGCTGGTCCTGGAATTGTGCTTCCAGGCCTTGCCAGCGCAGGCGCAAGCGGGCCTGCAGCGGTTGCGGCGTGCAGCACGCGGCCGACAGCTGGATGCGCGCACCCAGCCAGGCGGGGCGCAACTGCCACTGCACGCGCGAAGGCAGGGCCAACTGGTCGCGGCTGCCGGCGCCGCCCGTGAGCACCAGGCGCGCCGAGCCGGTCCAGACCGTGCCGCGCGGCTCGCGCAATTGCAGCTGACCCTGGCTGACGCGCTCCAGGCCCGCGGCCAGCCAATGGGCGGGCGCGGTCAGCACCAGCGTCAGCAGGCCGCCGGCCAGCGCGCCGGCCAGGGCCCAGGCGCGCGGTGAGCCGGCAGCGGTGCTGCGCGCGGGGCGACTCATGGCTTTCATGGTGCGGATCCTGGTTGCGGCAGGCCCAGCACCAGGCTGCCATCCCACCGCGGGTCGCCGGCCGGGGCCGGCTTGGCCGATGGGGCACTGGCCGTGAGTTTCATTTCCAGCGTGTTGACTTTCAGGTTCTGCCGCACCTGGCCCAGCCATGCGGCCAGGGCGTCGGCCGGCACGCCTTTGAGCGTGAGCATGGCGCGTTCGCCCTGCAGCGTGAGCTGGGCTCCGCTGCCCAACTGCTGTACCGACTCTTTCAGGCGGGTGGGCACATCGGCCGGCGTCGCCAGTCCGTCCTGTGCGCCGGGCAGGGGCGGCGGCATGTCCGCCAGCAGGCGCTGGGCTTCTGCCTGCAGGCGCTGCATGCGCAGCAGTTGCTGGTCCAGGGCCGCGTGCTGGGCCGGGGCCTGGCGCAGGGTCTGCAAGGCCGGCGCCAGCAGCAGCCACCACAGCAGGCCTGCGCCCAGGGTGGCGGCGGCCAGCAGCAGGGCCTGGCGCTCGCGCGCGGCGAGTCCGTTCCACTGTGCGCGCCAGGCTTTGAGATGGGCAAAGCGGCCGGGGGTGGTGGCGGCATTCATGGTTGTTCCTTCACTCTCAGCAGCAGGCTTTGTCCGTCAAAGCGTGCGGCATAGCCTTGCGCGGCCAGTTGTGTACGCACATGTTCCTGGGCCGCGGCGTCCAGCGTCAGTCCGCGCAGGCGCAGCTCCTGGTCGCTGTATTCGATGGCCTGGGGGCGCAGGCCCGCGGGCAGCGCCTGACCGGCGGCGGCCAGCAGGGGCTCCAGCGCATGGGCCGACAGGCTGCCGGTGCGTTGGCGCAACTGCGCCACTTCGCGCTCCATTTGCACGGGCGCGTCGACCACCAGCTGCACCTTGGGAAAGGTCTGCAGCAGGCTGGCGCGCACCGCGATCTGCTTGGCGGCCAATGCCTGGCGCTCTTTCCAGGCCCAGGCGTTGAGGCCCACGAGCGGGGCCACGACCAGCACGCCCAGCGCCCAGCGCGCGGCGCGCCACTGGGGTGCGCGCACACAGGCCAGGCTGGCGCTGGCCAGGCGCCGCAGCGCATGGCTGCGCCCGCCCAGGGCCAGGGCGAACTGGGCCAGATCCCAGGAGGTGCGGCTGGCGTCGAGCAGGCGCTCGGCCGTGCC
>JAMNYN010000744.1 GCA_023622805.1 Pseudomonadota bacterium
GAGTCTGGCCAAGCAGAAAGCCGACGGCTACACCCTGGGCATCGTCACTTTTTCCACCATTGCCATCACGCCCCACCTGATGAACGTCGACTACACGGTGGACAATTTTGACTTCATCGCCGGCGTGGCCCGCTACCGCTATGGCGTCGCGGTGCGTGCGGACTCCCCCTACAAGACCATGCAGGACCTGGTCACCGCGTCAAAGACCGGCAAGGGCGTCTTCTTTGGCGCGCCCTCGGCGCCCAACAATATTGCGCTGTTCGAGCTGGGCCGCAAGACGGGCGGCAAGTTCGAACAGGTGAGCTACAAGTCAGGCGCCGAGACCGTGGCCGCCCTGCTCGGCGGGCATGTGGATGTCATCGTGCAGAACCCGTCCGACATCGTGCCCCACGTAAAGGCCGGCAAGATGCGCTTTCTGGCCAGCGCCAGCCCCATGCGCTGGAAAGAGCTGCCGGAAGTGGCGACGCTCAAGGAACAAGGCTATGACGTGGAAATCGACTCCTGGATAGGCCTGGCCTACCCCAAGGGAGCGCCCAAGGACTTGCGCGACAAGATGGAGCGGGTGGCGATGACGGCCGCGGGCAGCCCCCAGCTGGCCAGGATCTTCGAGACCGCCGGAGGGGCGCGACGCCATGGGCGTGGCCATCAAGGCCGCCAATCTGCCGCGCATGAACTGAGTCGCGCCGATCAAGTCCCGTCGCTGGAGCGCATCTTGCCGCGGTCCAGCACTTCCAGCGCCGGCCGATCATAGGCCGTCACCGGCGGCAGTTCGCCGTTGAAGCGCTCCAGCTGCACCAGGCAGGTCTGGGCCGCGCACCCCTGGGACAAGCTTGAGGCGCCCTGGTCGCAGGTCAGCACATTGGGATTGCCGTGCTTGTCCAGCGTGTCCGCTTCGCCCACGGCGACAGGGTCCCACCAGGCGCCCGTGGACATGCGCACCACGCCGGGCATCACGGTTTCGTTCACCACCGCGCCCGCCAGGCAGGCGCCGCGGGCATTGAAGACGCGCACCACATCGCCCGCGGCAATACCGCGCGCCTTGGCATCGTCCGGGTGCAGCACGATGGGCTCGCGGCCCTGCACCTTGTTGGCCAGGCTGTAGGCGGAAAAATCCAGCTGGCTGTGCAGCTTGGTATGCGGCTGGTCGGAAATCAGGTGCAGCGGATGGACGGCTGCAGCCGCCGCGCCCAGCCATTCGCGTGGTGCCTGCCACACGGCATGACCGGGGCAATCGTCATAGGCAAAGCCCGTGATCTTCGCCGAAGCAATCTCTATGCGACCGCTGGGCGTCTTGAGCGCATGGGCGACAGGGTCGGCGCGGAAGGCTTCGAGCATCACCATGGGCTGCTTCGCCGCGGGCAGCCGGAACTCGCCGGCGCGCCAGAAATCATCGAAAGACGGCAGCTCCACGCCCAGCGGCCGGGCACGCTCGGCCGACTCCTCGTAGAGATGGCGCAGCCACTGCGCCGTGTCGCGCCCTTCGGTATAGACCTCCTCTGCGCCCAGGCGCCGGGCCAGGTCCGCAAAGATCGCATAGTCGTCACGCGCCTGGCCGGGCGCAGGCATCACCGCCTTCATGGCCACCAGCAGCGGCTCGCGCGTGGCAAAACCGATGTCGTCGCGCTCCAGCGTGGACGTGGCCGGCAGCACGATATCGGCCATCTTGGCGTGGGCATTCCAGACCTGCTCGTGCACGATGATGGTCGAGGGCTTGCGCCAGGCGCGCGCCAGCCGGTTCAGGTCCTGGTGGTGGTGAAAAGGGTTGCCGCCGGCCCAGTAGATCAGATCGATGTCGGGGTAGACATGGCTGGCACCGTTGTAGTCGAAGCGGGCACCCGGGTGCAGCAGCATGTCCGCGATGCGGGCCACGGGGATGAAGGCCGCGACGGCATTGCGGCCCTGAGACAAGGTGGGTCCGGGAAATTTCGTGTGCGGGCTGCCCATCAGATTGGCCGGCCCATAGGCCACGCCCAGGCCGCCACCGGGCAGGCCGATCTGTCCCAGCACGCAAGCCAGCGACAGCGCCGCCCAATAAGGCTGCTCCCCATGGTCGGCGCGCTGCAAGGACCAGGCAATGTTGACGAACGACCGGGTCGCGGCCATGTCCAGCGCCAGCTGGCGCAGCACCGGCGCGGGAATGCCGGTAATGCCCGCGGCCCACTCGGCGTTCTTGGCCACGCCGTCGCTCTCGCCATTCAGGTACGCCCACCAGGCATCTAAGCCCACGCAGTGGCTTTGCAGGAAAGCCCTCGCATGCCGCCCGGCCTGCACCACTTCAAAGGCCATGGCCAGCAAGGCCGCGGCATCGGTGTTGGGACGGATGGGAATCCATTCCACCGAACCCGGGGGTGCGTCGAAGTTGTCGCTGACCGGGCTGATATTGACCATGCGGCAGCCGGCGCGCGCCAGCCCCGCCAGGCCGGGACGCAGGCGGTGCTCGGCCGCGCCGCCAGCGCTGACCTGGGCATTCTTCGCGGGAATGCCGCCAAATGCCACCAGCAGCCGGGTGTTGGCCTGCATCACGTCCCAGCCGTGGTGCATGGACATGAGTTCATCCATTGGGGCGATGACATGCGGCATCAGCACGCGCGCGGCACCCAGGCTGTAGCTGTCCACGCTGCGCACATAGCCGCCCACGGCATTGAGCAGGCGATGCACCTGGCTTTGCGCGTGGTGAAAGCGCCCGGCGCTGGACCAGCCATAGGAGCCGCCGAAGATGGCCTGGTTGCCGTGCTGGCCGCGCACCCGCGCGATGTCCTGGGCCACCAGGTCCAGCGCATGCTCCCATTCGACTTCGACGAAGGGCTCGCGCCCGCGCAGCTCGGTCCGCGCGCCCGGGCCCTCGTACAACCAGCTACGGCGCACCGCGGGCCGGTGGACGCGCACGGGCGAGCGGTAGGCATCCCACATGGCCAGGCCAATGGGGGAAGGATCCGGATCCTCGGCCAGCGCTTTCAGCCCCCGGACCCGGCCCTCATGCCGGTCAACCTCGTATACGCCCCAATGGGCGGAAGTCAGCTCGCGTTCTTGTGTCATCGCCTGTGCTCCGGGCACTGCATGTGCCGCGTCGCATCCTATAACGATTCCATATTTCGAAATAAATGTTCTACATTTCAGAATTCAACGCCATAGCGGAACCGCATACCGGGCACCCAATCGCTCCGAGATCTGCGCCGCGGCTTCCACCACCAGCGGTGCGAATTCCTTGATCTGCGCGGCCTTGAAGCGCTCCTTCGGTCCGGACAGACCCAGGGCGGCGACCACGTGGCCGCTGACGTCGGTCACCGGCGAAGCGATGCCGCAGACGTTTTCGCTCCATTCGCCCTTGTTCACGGCGAAACCCTGGCTGCGCACGCGCGCCATCTCCTGCAGAAACTTGTCCGCATCGACGATGGACTGCGGGGTGCGCGCCACCAGGGTCTGCGCCAGGCCTTGCAAGGCATCGGCCGAGCGGAAGGCCAGCATGGCCTTGCCCGTGGCAACGCAGGACGCGCTCGCCCGGCCGCCGATCTGCGTATAAGCCCGCACCGGGTTGGGACTGTCGAGCTTGTGCACGTAGACCACCTCATCGCCGTCGAGCACGGAAAGATGGACCGTCTCCCGGGTCTGGGCCAACAAGCGCTCCATCACCTGCTCGGCATGCACGCGCAAATCCAGCTTGGACAGCACGGCCGAGCCCAGCTCCCAGAGCTTGATGGCCGCGGTGTAACGCCCGCCGCTTTCGTCGCGCACGATGTAGCGCGTTTGCGTCAACGCCTGCAGCAGGCGATGCACATTGCTTTTGGCCAGGTTCAGCTCGGTGGCAATTTCCGTCAGTCCCAGCGCCCTGTCGCTATGGGCCAGCAGTTCGATGATGGACAGTCCCTTGACGAGGGTGTTGTTCATGGATGTCGCCCGGTAAATGCCAGAAATCATTGCTTCAGGCGGATTCCTGACGGATGTTTATGGCATTTTCAAATTATAAAACTGTCGTTCCATATTTCAGAATTTCTTGGAATGATTCCTGCAACTCTGGCTCACTTCCTGACCATGCGGCCATGGCATGGCACCTGAACGACACAGGGATTCAATGCGGTCTCGATATCAATATTTCCACATAGTAGAACAGTTGTTATCAATTCAAGAACGACCATAAGATCGTTTGCACGCCCAGGGCGAAAGCCTTGCAAACCCTCTTTGACTGCCTTTTCGCCGCCCCCATGCCATGAAAACCACCGAGACCGCTGTCCTGCCCCTGTCCGGAGTGCGCGTCGTCGAATTCTGTTCGACCGCCTCCGGCCCCTTCTCGACCATGCTCCTGTCCGACATGGGCGCCGATGTGGTGAAGATCGAGCCGCCCACGGGCGACGGCCTGCGCCAGTGGCCGCCGCTCAACGCAGGCTTCAGCGAGAATTTCGCCGCCCTCAACCGCAACAAGCGCTCGGTGGTGCTCAACCTGAAGGATCCCGAAGATCTGGCGCTGGCCCGCCAACTGATACTCGAGGCCGACGTGGTCGTCGAAAACAACCGCCCGGGCGTAATGGACAGACTGGGCCTGGGCTATGCCAGTTTTTCCGAGCTCAGGCCGCAACTGCTTTTCTGCTCGATTTCGGCCTACGGCCAAAGCGGCCCGCGTTCGGGCGAAGGCGGTTTCGACCTCACCATCCAGGCCGCGGCCGGCGTGATGAGCGTCACTGGCGAGCCCGGCGGCGCGCCCGTCAAATGCGGCGTGCCGCTGTCGGACTTCGCTTCGGGCCTGTATGCGGCCTTCTCCATCGCGGCCATGCTGGCCCAGGTGCGCGCCGGCGGCAAGGGCGCGCATATCGACATCCCCATGTTCGGCTGCACGCTGGGCATTGCGGCGCTGCAGACCAGCGAGTTCTTCGGCAACCAGCGCAGTCCCGTCAAGCTCGGCTCGGCCCATCCGCGCAACGCGCCCTACCAGGCGTTTCGCGCGGGCGACGGCTACTTCGCCATTGCCGCCGGCAACCACAAGCTGTGGCTGGACGTCTGCCGCGTGGTCAATCTGCCCGATCTGCCCCAGGACCCGCGCTTTCTCAGCACCACGGACCGCGCCCAGCACCAGGAAGCGCTCAAGGACATCCTGGAGCAGGTGTTCACGCAGCAGCCCGTGGCGCACTGGATAGCCGCCTTCAATGCGGCTGGCGTGCCGCATGCGCGCATCAATGACTACGCGGCGGCGCTGGCCGACGAACAGACTGAATACATGCAATGGGTGCAGCCGTTGGAGCTGCCCAACGGCCGCCAGACCCAGACTTTTGCCTCGCCCGTGCGACTCAACGGCCAGGGCTTCGCGATCCGCGGCATGCCGCCCGCGCTGGGCCAGCACACCCAGGAAGTGCGCGACCAGTTCGCCGGAAAGGCCGTCTGATGGCCGCGCAGCGTTTACTCCATTTCGTGGCGGCCATGACGCGTCTGGTCGATGCCCACCCCGGCGACGAAAGCCTGTTGCTGGCCGGCGCCACGCCGCTGCTGCGCGATCTGGTGAGCACCGACGACTGGCTGCCCGAAGCCATGGCGGCCGCCCATCCCCAGCACTACCAGCAGCACCTGCTCTACGGCGACCCGCTGGACCGGTTTTCGCTGGTCAGCTTCGTCTGGGGGCCGGGCCAGAAAACGCCGGTCCACGACCACACCGTCTGGGGCCTGATCGCCATGCTGCGCGGCAGCGAGTGCGGCCAATCCTATGCACGCCAGGCCGACGGCCGCCTGGTTCCCAGCGGACCCGAGCTGCGCCTGGAGCCCGGCGACATCGACAGCGTCTCGCCCACGCTCGGCGACATCCACCTCGTGCGCAATGCCTATGACGACCGCCCGTCGATCAGCATCCACTTGTACGGCGGCAACATCGGCCGCATCGCGCGCCATGTCTTCGTTCCCGAAACCGGGGAAGTCAAAGCCTTTGTCTCGGGCTATTCCAACCTGTTCACGCCCAACCTCTGGGCCAAGGAGTCCGCATGAGCGATGCCACCGCGCTGATCGCCACGCGCAGCGGCGCCACGCTGCACCTGCGGCTGAACCGCCCCGACAAGGGCAATGCCTTGTCCGCCGAGCTGGTGGGCGCCTTGACCGCGGCCGTACAGGCGGCCAGCGCCGACGACAGCCTGCGCCTGCTGGTGCTGTCCGGCGAAGGACGGCACTTCTGCACCGGCTTCGACCTGTCCGACCTGGGCAACGAAACCGACGACAGCCTGCTGGCCCGCTTCACCCGCGTCGAACTGCTGCTGCAAGCCGTACATGCCGCGCCGTTCACCACGCTCGCCCTGGCCCATGGCCGCACCACGGGCGCGGGCGCCGACCTGTTTGCCGCCTGCAGCGAGCGCTGGGTCGTGGACGAGGCGCAGTTTGCGTTTCCCGGAGTGGGCTTCGGCCTGGTGCTGGGCACGTCACGCCTGGGCGATCTCGTCGGGGCCCACCAGGCCGCGCAGTGGTTGCAAGCCGGCGCGACTGTCGATCACCAGGCGGCGCTGCAAACCCGACTGGCCACCCGCAGCGTGGCGGCAGACGGGCTGAGCGACGCCCTGAACGCTTTGCAGGAACGCGTGCAACGGCTGGACGGAATCGCCTACCGCGCCATCCACGCCGCCTTGGGCACTGCGCGCCGGCCGCGCGGCGACGCCGGCGATGCGCAAGACCTGGCGCGGCTGGTGCAGTCGGCCGCGCGCGCCGGCCTGCGCGAACGCATCGTTTCCTACCGGGCAGCCCAGCGCAAGAGCTGAACGCTTTCTCTTCGTCTTTTTTCAGGATGATCACCGTGAACGCACCCCTGTTTCCCACGCCTCTCAAGACCCTGCTCAACCCGCACTCCGTGGCCGTGATCGGCGCCTCGGAAGACCAGAGCAAATTCGGCGGCCGGCTGTACAAGACGCTGCTGCAGCACCGCTACGCGGGCGCGGTCTACCCCATCAACCCCGGGCGCGACACGCTGTTCGGCCTCAAGACTTTTCCCAATGTGGACGCGACGCCCGAGGCCCCCGACATGGTCATCATGGCCTTGCCGCGCGACAAGGTGAAAGCCGAGATCGCGGCCTGCGCGGCGCGCGGCGCCAAGGCCGGCATCATCATCACCTCCAAGTTCTCCGACGCCGGCCCCGAAGGCCTGGCGCTGGAGCAGGACATCGTCGCCACGGCCGCCGAGTACGGCATGCGCCTGATCGGCCCCAACTGCCTGGGCCTGATCAGCCCCGTCAACAAGCTGGTGCTGTGCTCTTCGCCGGCGCTCAATGTGGAGCAGCTGATCGAAGCACCCATAGGCTTCATCAGCCAGAGCGGCGCACTGATGGGCACGCTGTTCGACAGGGCCCATGGCATGGGCATAGGTTTTTCGCACTGCGTGTCCGTGGGCAACCAGGCCGACCTGGAGCTCAATGACTTTGTCGAGTTCCTGATCGAGGATGAGCGCACCGAAGTGATCTGCAGCTATGTCGAAGGCATCAAATCGCCAGAGCGCTTCGTGGCCCTGGCGCGACGTGCGCGCGCCGCGGGCAAGCCATGGCTGATGGTCAAGGCCGGCGCCACCGACGATGGCAGCCGCGCGGCCTACTCCCATACGGCCAGCATGGCCGGTGACTACGCGGCGCTCAAGGCCATTTGCGAGCGCGAGAACGTGGTCATGATGGACGATCCGCTGAACATGCTGAGCCTGGCGCGCGCCATGGTGCGTTATCCAAATCGCCGCGTGCGCGACGTCGCCCTGATCACCACCTCGGGCGGTGGCGGCGCGATCACCGCCGATCAGCTATCCCATGCAGGCATAGGCCTGGCGCGTTTCAACGCCGCCACGCAAACCGGTCTGGCCGAGCACTACGCCGAAGGCCAGGCCGCCAACCCCATCGATATCGGCGGGCGGAAGCACGACGGCACGGCGGAGCTGGGGGTGGTGACGGCCGAGATTGCCTTGAGCGACCCGGCGGTCGATCTGGGCCTGATGGTGCTGACCACGGCGCCTGACGTTCCCGGCCTGACCCGCCAGCTGGCCGACGGCGCCGAACGCCCGGCCGCAGGCCACAAGCCCACGCTGTACGTGATGCTGCCCGGGCGCGTGGCCGCCCCCGCGCGCGCCATGCTGATAGAGCGCGGCCTGCCCTATGTGGACACACTGGCCGAAGCCATGGACATGCTCAAGGCCTGGAAGTCCTGGTCCAACCACCAGGCAGCCGACACGCCCGTGCGCCCGGCCGGCATGGTCGTGACCCGGGCCGCTGCACAGGGCGCACTGGGCGAAGGGCCAAGCAAGGCCTTGCTGGCCCAGGCGGGCATTGCGGTCAACCTCGAACGCCTGGTGCGCAATGCCGACGAAGCCGTGGCCGCAGCCGCGGACATCGGCTATCCCTTGGTGCTCAAAGTCGCTTCGCCCGACATCGCCCACAAGTCCGACGTGGGCGGCGTGGCCTTGAACATTGCCGATGCCGATGATCTGCGCGCCCGGCTGGCACGCATGCAGACCCGCCTGGCTCAGGCCGCGCCCCAGGCACGCATTGACGGCTACTCCCTGCAGGCCCAGGAAAGCGGCGAGCTGGAACTGATCGTCGGCGCGCGGCGCGACGCCCAGTT
>JAMNYN010000463.1 GCA_023622805.1 Pseudomonadota bacterium
GTGGGCAACGACGAAGGGCGTGGCGTGGGCTGTATGCCCTTCGGGTTGCCCCCTCCCGGGAGCCCATATCCTCAATGTAACCAGCGCATCTTGCGGTGCGCGCTTTGCCTGAACCGACAGCAGGGGCAACGCACCACGGAAAAGATCGTAAACACGTTCTCAGACGGCCAGGGAGTTCGCCGTGAAGTGCGTGCGGCGCAGCGCGTCCAGATCCAGCACCCGCAGGCCGCCGTATTCGATGCGTATCGCCTGCTGGTCCTGCAGGTTGGCCAGCGCCTCGTTCACCCGCTGGCGCGACAGGCCCACCAGATAGGCCAGCTCCTGCTGGGTGATGCGCAGCACCTGGCCCATGCCCGGGTAGAGCACGGGATTGAAAAACGCCGCGAGGCTGCGCGCCACGCGCACTTCGGGGCTGCCCATGCGGTCGATTTCGCGCGCGGCGATGAACTGGCCCAGGCGCTCGTTGAGCTGGTCGAGCATGAAGCGGTTGAACGTCAGCGAATGGTCGAGCAGCCAGTGAAAAGTGTCTATGGGCAGACCGGCGACCACGCTTTTGCGCAGCGCCTGGATGTTGTAGCGGTAGGGCTCGCGCTTGATGGCCGTGCCTTCGCCCACCCAGCCGCCCGGCGGCACGCCGGTGAACGTCACGGTCTGGCCTTGCTCGTTGTCGGCGCAGATTTTCAGCAGGCCTTCGACCAGCCCGAACCAGTAGGTCACGGGACGGCCGACGCGGCAGACGTAATCGCCGGGCAGGGCGTCACCGACCAGCAGCGCAGCCTCGGCGCGCGCCCGCTCGTGCGGCTGAAGCACCGCCAGCCAGTGGATATTGCGCAATTCCTGGGGTGTGGGTTCTCTGCGGCGCTGGTGCAAGGACAAGTCATGGCTCATGGCCTACAGCATGGCGCCCGCAGGCTGACTTGCCGATCGGGGATTTCCCACAGCCATTCACGCCTTGAGGGACTGGCGCAAAGCGCGTTTACCCGCTAAGGAGTTTCCCCGGGATTGTCATCGTCAAGACAAAAAAGCGTCAAACCCCTTCGTACTATCGACCTCAATCCAAGCAAGATCACTTCCCGCACCCGCCGGGCCACGCAATTTCTCAATCAGAGGAAACGGAATGACCACCACGTTCCCGCATTTGCTACTCAAGCATGCCGCCGAACGCCCGGGCGCACCTGCGCTGCGGGAAAAGGAATACGGCATCTGGCAGACCTGGAGTTGGCAGCAGGTCGCACAAGAAGTGCGCCACTTCGCCTGCGGCCTCTCCACCCTGGGTTTCACCCGCGGCCAGAACCTGGCGCTGATCAGCGACAACCGCCCGCATGTCTACATGGGCTTTGTCGCCGTGCAAAGCCTGGGCGGCGTGCCCATCCCGCTCTACCAGGACGCGGTGGCCAGCGAAATGATGTTCGTGCTGCAGGACGCCGACATCGCTTTTGCGTTCGCCGAAAACCAGGAGCAGGTCGACAAGCTGCTCGAAGTGCGCGAGACCGTGCCCGGCATCCAGCACATCATTTATGACGATCCGCGCGGCCTGCGCCACTACGACCAGCCCGGCCTGATCAGCACGGCCGACCTGATCGCCCGCGGCGCTGCCTGGGATGCTGCCCACCCCGGCGCCTGGGAAGCCGGCCTCGCCCAGCTGCAGCCCAGCGACGTCTCGGTCATCCTCTACACCTCGGGTACCACGGGCAAGCCCAAGGGCGTGTGCCAGACCCACGCCAGCTTCGTGCAATCGGCTGCGGGCGGCGTGCAGGTCGACGGCCTCAACGCCAGCGACAACGTCATCTCCTACCTGCCGCCGGCCTGGGTCGGCGACCACCTGTTTTCGCTGGCCCAGTGGCTGGTCGCGGGCTTCACCATCAACTGCCCCGAATCGGCGGCCACGGTGTCCATCGACCTGCGCGAAATCGGCCCGACCTACTACTTCGCGCCGCCGCGCATCTTCGAAGGCATGCTGACGTCCGTGTCCATCCGCATGGAAGACGCGGCAGCCCCCAAGCGCTGGCTGTTCGAGCAATGCATGCAACTGGCCCGGCGTGTCGGCTCGGACATCCTCGACGGCAAGCCCGTGGGCTTCCTCGACCGTGTGCTTTACCGCCTCGGCGACTTCGCCATCTACGGCCCCCTGCGCAATGTGATGGGCCTGTCGCACATCCGCGTGGCCTACACCGCCGGCGCGGCCATCGGCCCCGACCTGTTCCGCTTCTTCCGCTCGATAGGCATCAACCTCAAGCAGCTCTATGGCCAGACCGAAACCTGCGCCTATGTCTGCATCCAGCACAACGGCCAGGTCAAGCTCGACAGCGTGGGCCAGGCCGCGCCCGGCATCGAGCTCAAGCTGGCCGACAACGGCGAAGTGCTGGTCAAGGGCGTGTCGGTGCTCAAGGAGTACTACAAGCGCCCCGATGCGACGGCCGAAGTCATCGACGAGCAGGGCTACTTCCACACCGGCGACGCGGGCGTGATCGACGCCGACGGCCACCTGCGCATCATCGACCGCGCCAAGGACGTGGGCAAGACCAATGCCGGCGCGATGTTCGCGCCCAACTACATCGAGAACAAGCTCAAGTTCTTCTCGCACATCAAGGAAGCCGTGTGCTTTGGCGACAAGCGCGACCAGGTCTGCGCTTTCATCAACATCGACTACGAAGCCGTGGGCAACTGGGCCGAGCGCCAGGGCCTGCCCTATGGCGGTTATGTCGACCTGACCTCCAAGACCCAGGTGCAGGGGCTGATCGCCGACTGCATCGCCCAGGTCAACGCCGACCTGGCCCGCGAAGCCGGCATGGCCGGCACCCAGATCGCGCGCTTTCTGGTGTTGCACAAGGAACTGGATCCGGACGACGACGAGCTGACCCGCACCCGCAAGGTGCGCCGCAACTTCATCGCCGACAAATACGCGGTACTGGTCGATGCGCTGTATGACGGCCGCACCGAGCAGTTCATCACCACCCAGGTCAAGTTCGAAGACGGACGCACGGGCAGCCTGAGCGCCACGCTCGCGTTGCTCGACGCCAAGACCTTTGCCCCGGCCACGGTCGACGCCTAACGCCGCCCAAGGAAACACATGCGCACCCAATCCATTGGCGACGTCATTCTCGACGTCAAGAACCTCAGCCTGCGCTTCGGCGGCGTGAAGGCCCTGACGGACATCTCCTTCGATGTCCGCGAGCATGAAATCCGCGCCATCATCGGCCCCAACGGCGCGGGCAAGAGCTCCATGCTCAACTGCATCAACGGCGTCTACACGCCGTCCGAAGGCAGCATCACCTTCCGCGGCCAGACGTTCTCGCACATGAACAGCCGCCAGGTGGCCGAGATGGGCGTGGCCCGCACCTTCCAGAATCTGGCGTTGTTCAAGGGCATGAGCGTGATCGACAACATCATGACCGGCCGCAACCTGAAGATCAAAAGCAATCTGCTGATGCAGGCGCTGCATGTGGGCCCGGCGGCCCGCGAGGAAGCCCGGCATCGCGAATTCGTCGAGCACATCATCGACTTCCTGGAGATCCAGGCCTACCGCAAGACGCCCGTGGGCCAGCTGCCCTACGGCCTGCAAAAGCGCGTCGACCTGGGCCGGGCCCTGGCCATGGAGCCGCAGGTGCTGCTGCTCGACGAGCCCATGGCCGGCATGAACGTCGAGGAGAAACAGGACATGTGCCGCTTCATCCTCGACGTCAACGACGAGTACGGCGCCACCATCGTGCTGATCGAGCACGACATGGGCGTGGTGATGGACATCTCGGACCGCGTGGTCGTGCTCGACTACGGCAAGAAAATCGGCGACGGTGAACCCTTGGCCGTGCGCGCCAATCCCGACGTCATCCGCGCCTATCTGGGCAACGCGCACTAAGCACGCACGCATTCAGCGCACAGGAGCAAAGCCCCATGGCATTCTTTCTCGAAACCCTTTTTGGCGGCCTGATGGTCGGCATGCTCTACGCGCTGGTCGCGCTGGGCTTTGTGCTGATCTTCAAGGCCTCTGGCGTGTTCAACTTTGCGCAAGGCGCGATGGTGCTGTTCTCGGCCCTCGCCATGGCGCGTTTTTCCGAATGGATTCCGCAGTGGCTGGGCATCGCGCCCGGCATGCTGGGCAATCTGCTGGCCATCATCGTCGCCCTGGCGCTGATGGTCTGCGTGGCCTGGCTGATCGAGCGGCTGGCACTGCGCCACCTGGTCAACCAGGAGCCGATCACCTTGCTGATGGCCACGCTGGGCATCGCCTACCTGCTCGACGGCCTGGGACCGCTGCTGTTCGGCAGCGCCGTCTACAAGATCGACGTGGGCATGCCCAAGGACCCGATCTTCATCCTCGACAGCCTGTTCCCCGGCGGCCTGCTGGTGAGCCTGGAAGACCTGTACTCGGCCGGCATCGCCTCCCTGCTGGTGCTGGGCCTGGCGCTGTTCTTCCAGAAGACCAAGACCGGCCGCGCACTGCGCGCCGTCGCCGACGACCACCAGGCGGCCCAGTCCATCGGCATCCCCTTGTCGCGCATCTGGGTCATCGTCTGGTCGGTGGCCGGCGGTGTGGCCCTGGTGGTCGGCATCATCTGGGGCTCCAAGCTGGGCGTGCAGTTCTCGCTGTCGCTGGTGGCGCTCAAGGCCTTGCCGGTGGTGATCCTGGGCGGACTGACGTCCATCCCCGGTGCGATCGTCGGCGGCCTGATCATCGGCGTCGGCGAAAAGCTCTCCGAGGTCTATCTGGGCCCCATGGTGGGCGGCGGCATAGAGACCTGGTTTGCCTACGGCCTGGCGCTCGCCTTCCTGCTGGTACGCCCGCAAGGCCTGTTCGGCGACAAGATCATCGACCGCGTTTGACGACCGTTTCAGGAGTTCCCCATGTTCTATCGTGAAAACGGTCAGTTCAAGACCACTTACGCCGCCGACCAGCAAATCTTCCCGATTGCCCAGGACCGTATCGCCATTCTCATCCTGCTGCTGGTGGCCTTCGTCGCCATTCCGCTGGGTGTCAGCGACTACACCTTCCAGGCCGTGCTGATCCCCTTTCTGATCATGTCCCTGGCTGCGATGGGACTCAACATCCTGGTCGGCTACTGCGGCCAGATCTCCCTGGGCACGGGCGCTTTCATGGCCGTGGGCGCCTATGCCGCCTACAACCTGCAGGTGCGCATCGAAGGCATGCCTTTGCTGCTGTCGCTGCTCGGCGGCGGCCTGTGCGCCATGCTGTTCGGCGTGGTCTTCGGCCTGCCCAGCCTGCGTATCCGCGGCCTGTACCTGGCCGTGGCCACGCTGGCCGCCCAGTTCTTCATGGACTGGCTGGCCAGCCGTGCGCCCTGGGTGACCAACAACTCATCCTCGGGCTCGGTCAGCGCCGGCAAGCTGGCCATCGCCGGCTGGACCATTGACACGCCGGCCGAGAAATACCTGCTGTGCCTGGGCCTGCTGTGCGTGCTGGGCCTGCTGGCCAAGAACCTGGTGCGCAGCGCCACCGGCCGCAACTGGATGGCCATGCGCGACATGGACGTGGCCGCTTCGGTGATCGGCATCCGCCCGGTCTACGCCAAGCTCAGCGCCTTCGCCGTCAGCTCCTTCATCGTCGGCATCGCCGGCGCGCTCTGGGGCTTCGTGCACCTGGGCGCCTGGGAGCCGGCCGCGTTCAGTATCGACCGCTCGTTCCAGCTGCTGTTCATGATCATCATCGGCGGCCTGGGCTCCATCATGGGCAGCCTGTTCGGCGCGGCGTTCTTCGTGCTGCTGCCGCTGGTGCTGACCAATGTGCCGCACTGGCTGGGACTGCCGCTGTCCACGGCCACCGCCACCTACCTGGAGCACATGATCTTCGGTGCCCTGATCGTCTTTTTCCTGATCGTCGAACCGCATGGCCTGGCCCGCCTGTGGTCCACCGCCAAGCAGAAACTGCGGCTCTGGCCTTTCCCGCACTGATTCCGTTTCCAGATCGAGCGTGAACGCGAAGCCGACAAAGTGCACGTTTGATATGGAAATGGAATGAGCCGTTGCCCGGGTCTTGGAAAGCACTCGCCAGAAGTGTTCACCGCCCTTTTGTGATCCCTATCCTCAACCTGACAGGAGACAAATCATGATGTTCAAGAAAGTTGTGCTCGCCGCGGCCACTGCCGCCCTGGGATTCGGGGCGCTGGTCGCAGCCCCCGCGGCCATGGCCCAGGACCAGTTCGTTCCGCTGCTGGTCTACCGCACCGGCCAGTTCGCCCCGCTGGGCATTCCATGGGCCGACGGCAAGCAGGACTACCTCAAGCTGGTCAATGCCAAGGGCGGCGTCAACGGCGTCAAGATTTCCTTCGAGGAATGCGAAACCGCCTACGACACGGCCAAGGGCGTGGAGTGCTACGAACGCCTGAAGAACAAGGATGGCGGCGCTGCGAGCTTCGACCCGCAGTCCACCGGCATCACCTTCGCCGTCAGCGACAAGGCGCCGGGCGACAAGCGCTCCATCGTCACCATGGGCTACGGTCTGTCGCAGTCGGCCAACGGCTCGGTGTTCGAGTGGAACTTCCCGCTGCTGGGCAATTACTGGACCGCCGCCGATTCCATGATTCAGGACATCCTGAAGAAGGAAAAGGGCAGCCTCAAAGGCAAGAAGATCGCCCTGGTCTACCACGACTCGCCGTACGGCAAGGAGCCGATTCCGCTGCTGCAAAAGCGCGCCGCCAAGGAAGGCTTCGAGCTGATGCTGCTGCCCGTCACGGCACCCGGCGTGGAGCAGAAATCCACCTGGCTGCAAGTGCGCCAGCAGCGCCCCGACTATGTGCTGCTGTGGTCGGCCGGCGTGATGACGCCCACCGCCATCCGCGAAGCCCAGGCGACCAATTTCGCACGCGAAAAGATCTACGCCATCTGGTGGGCCGGCTCAGACCATGACGTCAAGGACATCGGTGCCGGCGCCAAGGGCTACAACACCGTGACCATCCACAACACGGCCGAGCACGACAAGGTGCACGACGACATCAAGTCCATGGTCTACGACAAGGGCCAGGGCACGGCCTCGAATGTTTCCAGCGTGGGCGCGATGGCCCATACCCGCGGCATGGTGATCTCCATGCTGCAGGTCGAAGCCATCCGCGCGGCCCAGGAAAAGTACGGCAAGGGCAAGGTCATGTCGCCTGAGCAAGTGCGCTGGGGCCTGGAAAACCTGAACCTGACACAGGAAAAGCTCAACGCCCTGGGCTTCGGCAAGATCCTGCGTCCCGTGAAGACCAGCTGCAGCAACCACCTGGGCACCGACTGGTCGCGCATCGCCCAGTGGGACGGAAGCAAGTGGAACGTGGTCTCCGACTGGTACCAGGCGGACCAGTCCATGGTGGCGCCGCTGGTCAAGGAGTACGCCGACAAGTACGCCAAGGAAAAGAACGTCACCCCCCGCAGCTGCAACTGATGCCACTGCGCGCTGGCCAGGCTCCCCAGGGCGCCTGGCCAGCGCGGATGCGATTTTTTCGATTTCCCCAGCGAGGCTGTTCCCATGTCTGAAACTACTGCCCCCACGCCCGGCGCCGCTGCCACTGCCGAACCGCTGCTCGTGGTCAACGGCATCGAGGTCATCTACAACCATGTGATCCTGGTGCTCAAGGGCGTGTCGCTGCAGGTGCCGCGCCAGAGCATAGTCGCCCTGCTGGGCGGCAACGGCGCTGGCAAGACCACCACGCTGCGCGCCATCTCCAACCTGCTCAAGGGCGAACGCGGCGAAGTCACCAAGGGCTCGATCGAGCTCGAAGGCGAACAGATCGCCAACCTCACGCCGTCGGACCTGGTCCAGCGCGGCGTTGTGCAGGTGATGGAAGGCCGACACTGCTTTGCCCACCTGAGCATCGAGGAAAACCTGCTCACCGGCGCCT
>JAMNYN010000114.1 GCA_023622805.1 Pseudomonadota bacterium
CGCCAGGCGCACAAGGTCGACATCGACGACCTGAGCCTGACCACCCATGACCCGCTGCTGGCCCAACTGCGCTACCGCCTGCGCCGTGAGCATGGCGCGCCGCGCGAAGGCAAGAAGATCGGCGTAGCCTGCGTCTTCAGCCGCGAAGCCGTGGCCCCGCCCGACGCCTCCTGCGCGCTGGACAGCGCCGACGGCACGCTCAACTGCCACGGCTACGGCTCGGTTGTCGCCGTGACCGCGACATTCGGCCAATGCGCGGCCGGTTGGGTGCTGGACAAAATAGCGACCCGCGAAGAAAAAGTGCTCAAAATTCCATGCTAGAATCGAGTTCTTCGCTAAACAAGATACACATTTTGTGAAGCAGGTTGGGTCGTTAGCTCAGTCGGTAGAGCAGCGGACTTTTAATCCGTAGGTCGCGTGTTCGAGTCACGCACGACCCACCAACCCCCATAAAGAAACCGCGCTATCAATTAGATAGCGCGGTTTTTTCTTTTGGGCGGTATGTAAGGGCGGATGTAAGACGATTTCCGAAATGCTGATCTGTCGCTGTGAGTTGCGACTGCCCCTTCAAATCTTGCACCTGTTCTGGACTCTTGCTGTTTGGTGACGTCACAGACGTCACGCCCGTCACAGCCTTATTCCATGCGGGTTTGCGGCGTGACGGTCCAAACGTCACGGCCGTCACAGGCGTCACAAAAACAGGTCAATAATCATTTCCGATTGACCACCAAAAATTGCTATCGTCGGGCAGCTATTGCATCATTCACACATGCTCGAGCTCTACTCCGACATCTTCACGGACGCCCGCATGGCCAATGTCATTGCATGGGGCTCACTTCTCGCAGCACTCATCAGTCTGCGGTACACCAGATTGGCACATGAGCGGAACAAGCCTCTGCTCAGGTTCGAAACATGGTGTGTTTTCGACGATGACTACCCTGGGCACGTTGAGATCAAGGCTACCAACGTTGGGAGGCTCCCTCTGAGCATGCTCAAGCTCAGAGGCGAGGATGAGAAAGGCCGGGTGAATGTGCAGTTCTTTTCCAGCCACCTCGATGCAGGGCTTAAGCTGGGTGAGCATGACGTGCATATCTTCAAGGTGTCCCACCTACCCCGGGGTCCAGCCTCATTCAATGCCGACGCCATGGACGCGGAAGATGATGTGCAATTCGAGTTCTGCCGTTTGTGGATTGAGGATGCCTTGGGAGAGTGCATAGAGATCCCAGGCATGAAAGCACAGCTCCCCGCCTTAGCCGCGCACTACAAAGCTTGGTGCACGCGCACAGGCTACTGGCGTGCGTCGATCAACAATTCGGAATCCATACAAGCAAAAGTCTAGAGGGCCGCCCCTCCCGCCCTGTGTTCGGTCTGGCCAATGCTGCCCAACTCAGTGTTTGATTTACGGATGAGGCGACTGCAAACGTTCACTACCGGAGTTTTTTCAGCTATGCCCCGCTACTTAATAGCCGTGATGCTTACCACGCCCGTCGCAGCCTTTGCAGCCCTCGACCAGCCTGGCGGACCAGACGGACAAATCGGTTTGCTTAACCTGATATTGCTGACCGCGCTCTGCTGCATAGTGGGCTGGGCGGCCCACCAGGTCACTGAGACAACCCAGCGCTTCACGCCAGACAGGCAGGCGACTATCACCATCGTATGCGCGCTTTTCGGCGGTCCCTTGCTCTGGTGGCTGCTGGATCGCTAGGCATCGCCCAAAACGTTCTTCGAAATACAACCGCTTGCGGCTCGCCTGCACTGGCGCCGCAAGCGCAATCACCTTGAGGGCAAGGGCCTCGAGGCGCAAAGCGGCCAAGACCAGCCATTGCGCAGCAGCTCCCGGCTGATGGTGGCCGGTGAGCGCAGCAATTGCCTTGCGATGGCCCGCACGCTGTAGTTCTGCTGCTTCAGGCTGGCAATGGTGACGCGGTCTTCGGGCTGCAACTGGCTGTAGTGACTGGAACGGGAGGGGTTGTGCATCTGCGGACCTTACAGGTTGGCAGGTGTTGCACTTCAGTTATGAATCCGCCCGTCTATACCGCAGTCATAGGCTGAGGAGCAATTACGTTCTGAACGGTATCCTGCATCGTCGCAGCCTCAATCGCCGTTGTTCCCGGAACTGTGAATGTCTGGAGAAGCTCTGGCTGCGCTACAGGCTTCATCGCTTCTATAACATCAAGCACAGGGTAGCCACGACGATCTTCAAGGAACTTCGCCACCATGATGTGAGCACCAATTGGAAGTGCGGCCGGAGGTGGCACTTTCGCGTCAGCTGCCAAAAACTGCTGAACTATGGTCCACCCTGTATAAAAAATCTCCATGAATGCCCCGTCGTAAGGAAGCGGGCAAATCACAAGATTTTTCGCTTCGTCGAAGCTAATCGCATCGCCGGCGCCATAGCGAGCCGGCACGATGCCAATCCTTAGCCCAGCTGCTCCCTCTAAGTGAGATCTGTTTATCTTGACTGTGGTACCAACCCACCGGTCACTATCGCGATTTCCAAGAAAGAGATCTGCTTTCCACAACCCAGAGATACTACTCGGGAGGCGTTCGCGCTGGGAGCTACGTCGAAACGCATCTGTCAGTGTCTGAATGTACTGTTTAAGCTTAGGCGGCTGAGCCTGAGCGCCGGTCAAGACCCTAGATTCGTCCGTCAAAAGGTTCGCGGGTGAGCCAATTACCTGCAAAGCTCCCGTTTTTTCCGCTCCGAAAAGGATCGAGGCAGTATCGTTTCCTGGTACGCGGCAATACCTACTAAGGCTATCGGACACCTTCTCAACCACAGAGGGAACTTTTCTATTGATGGCGTCATGTGCCGCATACTCAAAGCAAATTCCACAATCGCCAGATCCGGGACGATATGCCCTTGGAAGCATGAAGAGACGGAGATTGTTGACGCCACCGCATTCGGCAATGACTTCGTGCTTCAAACCGAAAAGCAAGCCCTGAAGAATGGGGCGGATCACGGCCATTAGGGCAGAAACCTCATCAGCCACTGGAGCCGTCTGGATTTCAATTTGGAGATCAATCTGGCTCATCTTTGCACTTTTCTTGGGCTGGTTGTGATTTGCTGAGTATCTTTCATTTTTGTTACAGATTGGCGCTTGCGCGACCAGTCTATGGATTTGCACGACGAGAAAGAGCGAAGATTCTCTGTATTTGCACTCCATTTTTCTGGCTACCTTGCAGCAAAGCTTGATATCTTGGAAGCGCTATGGTCACCCGCTCCTCGCTGGTTGCCACAATTCAACAGCAATACCTGCCACTCACTCCGAACGTCACATCGTATAGGGCATTTTTACTGAAAGCTCAACGCGAGCAGGAGTACCAAGGCTGACGCACCGGTACGGATGATGTCGAAAAACGCGACGCTATGGTCAGCCTTGACTGCAGCCAGTCCGAATCAACGGGCTCAGTTTTGAGCCCGTTGATCCAACGCCCTCGAATCTGAGGCGGTTGAATCGCCGGCTCAGTTTTGAGCCAGCGATCAGTCCAAGACCAGCGCTCCGCTCACTGCCCCGCTGCGAACCGTCCCGCATCCATCGCATCGCGCCGCTTCGCCGGCAGGTAGACCCCCTCCTGCGCCTGCTCGATGCGCTTGGTCCGCATGCGCACGCTTTGGGCCAGTTGCAGAGGTTGGATCCGCCGGCCCGGGTTCTTCTCGTTGAACTTGGCGATGTCCGACCGGACGTCCGCCTTGCCCTCCTCGTCCCCGGCCATGGCCGCCATGGCGAACTGTTCGACCAGCGTGGAGCGCCGCGCCTGCAGCGCGCGGTCGTGCTGGACGATAGCGCTCTTGCCTTCGAAGGAGTTGCGCACGCTCGAGGGCGAGAACCCAGAGGCCTGGCCCAGCAGCGCGGCCGCGTCGACCTGGTCCTGCACCACGATGCCTGATTTGTCGAGCACGCCCTCGCTCCCATAGCGCCAAGCCTTGAGCGGCGCGCGCAGCGCGGTCGGCATCATGCCCTCGAGCCCGCGCAGGTAGCGCCCCTCCCCCATATCCTGCAGCCCCTTGAGCGCGTTGATCAAGATGCCGGCCACCGGCCCCAGCGCGGCCGCCATGGCCGACTCGCCCAGGCGCTGGCCCTCCAGCCCCTCCTGGATGTCCGGGAAGATCAGCCGATCCAGACCGATGCGGCCGGAGACGTCCCAGGGCGTGAGCCGAGAGAGGCCATGCGCCAGCACCTCGGCCGGCTTCTGCCCGAAGGTGTCGGCCAGCATGTTCTGCAGCGCCACCTGGGCATCCCAGGGCTCATCGTCGTCACCGCCCAGCATCGATGCCGCGGCCAGCAGCGTGGTGACCATGGGCAGGCCCAGGGCCCCGGCCGCCAAGCCGTGCATGACCAGCAGGCCGCCCAGTACCTTGCGCGCCTCGGCCCGCTCCTGCAGGGACGCGCCCTTGAGGGACTGTTGTGCGGACCTGGCCAAGGTGTAGACCATGTTCTGACCATACTGCTTGAATAGCAGCAGCACCCGTGCGGCGTTGCCCTGCATGACGCGCGGCCGGTTGTTGGCGCTGTAGTCAAAGTGCCCGTCGTAGGTCGCCTGCACGGCATCGGCATAGGCCTTGGTCGGCTCGGCGCCGGTCTCGCGCGCCAGGCGATAGGCGGCCACGAAGGTGATCTGGCGATTGAACTTCTCGGCGTGGTGGAACAGGAAGCTGGCCCACTTCATGATGGGCCGCAGCTTCCACATCACGCCCATGTCTTCGCCTTGCGCAACGCCGGCTAGGTCGTGAGCCATGGTCACGTCGATCACACCGGAGCGCACGGCCTCATCAAAGGCGACTTTCTCGTCGGCAGACAGGGCCGCGGTGATGTCGTTTTTGCCGCGCACCGCCTGCTGGCTGGCCTTGATCAGCGCGGCGCTGGCCTTGCCATAACCCCAGCGGGCACCCATGACCGGGTAGGCAACCAGCGCCGTCTGGGTCAGGTTGACCATGGCCGACGCGGGCGACAGGCCCAGGAAGTAGATGAAGCCCAGGCTGGTCAGGCTGGTGGACAACGAATTGCTCTTGGGGTTCATGGCCGCTTCGTGGCGCTTTTGCATCTCGTCCAGCACCTGCCGCGCGCGCACCGAGTCATAGCCCGCTTCGCTGTTGCGTATGCCGACATACTTCTCCATATCCGCAAGCTGGTCCTGCAACTGGTCGGAGTAGCGCAGCTTGGCAAGGTAGCTCGCGCCATGGAACACGTTCTGCGCGAACGCGCGGCGCGCGTCCTGCGAAAACCCTGGCGTGCCCTTGCGGTGAATGCCGTGCTTGGCCCAACTGAGATCAGGCAGCGCCGACAGGTAAAGCTGGCCCAGTGCGTCCTCGAGCTCGGCCTTTTGCTGGCTATCCATGCCATGCTTGTCCAGCACCCCGTAGAGCTGTTCCATGAAGCCGCGGCCCACGGCATCGCGGTCGGCCACAAACTCCTTGGCCTTGAGCACCTTGCCCACGGTGAAGCCCTGACTGGCCGGGAATGGGGCCAGGAGTTGCTTGCGCGCCGCGTCGGCTTCGCCCATGGTCTCGGCACGGCTCACGCTGACGGTTTTGCCGTTGGCATCCTTGACCACCACCACGTACTGGCCGAAGCGCGCCAGCGGGAAGTACACGCCCTTGGTGCTGCCGAAAAACTCATCGTCCATGCGATTGAGCATTTCCGCCTTGCGCTTGCTGCCCATCTCGCTGCGCTCGATCCGCTCCTTGATGGCCGCGCGCACCTCCTGCATGTGCTTGACGTAGGTGTCGCGGGCCCGCGCGTAAATGTCCCGGGCCTCCGGGCTCAGCGCCTGGTACTGGGCCCGCAGCCGCATCCAATCGGATCGGTTGTCGCCCGCCACAAAGCCCTTGGCCGGGTCGATCTGCGCCAGGGTCGCGTCGTGCATCAGTTCGGCCAGTTGGCGCTCGTCGGGCAGCTTGCCCCAGGAGGTGGCCAGTTCATCAGCGCCAGCGCCGGCCTCGTTCTTGTCGGCGTCCATCCGGGCCATCAAGTCGCTGTACGTGGAGAGCTGGGGCAGCATCTCGCCATACACGTCGACCAGCTGGCGGCGCCCCAGGAGCTGCAGGCCCAGCGGCATGTAGTCGGTGGCCTTGAATCCGGCCTGCTCCTTCAGATTGGTGACGGTGGCCGACTTGATGGCGTCGCCCACCCGCTGGGCCACAGGCGAGCCATCGCGGGTGCGAAAGCGCGACAGCCCCGCGAGACCACTGGCCGCGCCCGCGGCACGCCCTTCGCCCGCGCTGTCGATCGCGCGCATCACGAAGCGCTCGGCTTCGTTGAAAGTCATCTTGCGGATGCGGTCGGCCAGGCGCTGCATGCCCATGCGCTCGGCCACGCCGGCCAGCCAGTTGGCCAGCGTGCGAACACGCATGCCCAACTTCGTGCCAGCCTGCTTCTGGGCGCGCAGCTCCTCGGCCACCACGGCCAGTCCCTCCTCAATGGCCAGCGCCTCATAGCGGGCGGTCAGCTCGCTACCGGTGTATCCGCGCTCGCGCATGATGCGTAGTTGATGGGGGGCGTCTGGCGCTTTCGCCTTCCATTCCATGGCGTACCGCTGCACCCGGCTGTCACGCTTTGCCAGATCCAGCATGGATTGGACATAATCCGGGGTCGGCAACACCTTGTGCACCCCCAGATGGAACATCTCATGGAAAACCGTCTCAATGACAGCGTCAGCACTCCCGTGGGCGGAAGCAACAAGAACAATCCGCCCCTCTTCTGGGATCGCTGCACCCATTACACCCTCCGGCGCACCGACCCAAGCCTCCTCGCTCCGCGCCACGACGTCGACTGGTGGCGGGCTCCGCATGCCCGCAAGGGCTTGCTGCACCGCCTGCTGGGCCTGTTCAAGCGATAGGCCATCCCCCGGCGCCGCGCCGCGCGCGCTGAACAGCGCCATGTCTGGCCCGGCCTCGCGCGCTCCTGTCGCATCTGTAGTGGCTCTGGGGCCTTCGGCGGCTGGCGATACAGCCGGCGCCTCCTCGACTACGGCGCGCCCCTTGGTCCTGAAACCTGGACCGCCAGAAACCACGCCCTGCTGGGCCAGCGACAGGCCGGCATCCGGCAAGGCATCGCGCAGGATCCCCGCCTGCAGAGCGGTGCGCACGGGCTTGGAGTTGATGTCGCCAGCCTCGCCCACGGCGAACACGCTGGCCGATCCAGACTGCCGCATGAAGCGGCGCACAGTACCTGCCAAGTAAGGGTAGCTGCGCGTGAGAATGCTCGCTGGCGCCTCGGAGATCGCGCGCACAGTGCCATTCGAGCCGGTGCCCACCAGGGTGATCCAGCCTGGCTTCTGCATAGACTTGCCGATGCCGGCCAGGTCATCAGGGCCGGCGATCTTCGCGCCCAAGGCTGCCGCAGGCTTGCTGGCCTTCAGCAACAGCTCCTCGCCGAAGTCCTTCACTTGCACCATGGAGGCCACCGGTTCGCGGGTATTGGCCGGCTCGATCACCGCGTACTTGCCGCTGTTGATCACCACATGCGCCCGCATGCCCGGCACCTGGCGCGCCAGCTCCTCGGTCACACTGAGGTCTGCATTGCTGGGCGTGGGGTTGCCCGATGGGTGGTTGTGCAGGATGTAATAACCATCCGCGCCCGTGCGCCGCATCGCGCCCTGGAACTCGGCCAGGTACTCCTCGAAGGTCATGCCGGCCGGCACCATGGGCGCCTCGCCCGGCATGCGCGCGCTCACGCCGGTGGCATGCACCACTTCGTCGCCCTTCAGGAAGAAAACCCGGAATGTCTCAAACCGGGGGTCGCGGTACACCTGGGCCAGCTCGGCCAAGCGCTCTGCGCTGTCTACGCGCTGGCCGATGAGGGCTT
>JAMNYN010000614.1 GCA_023622805.1 Pseudomonadota bacterium
GCGGGCCCAGCTGCCGGCGGGCTGGCGCGTGGGCGACAAGACCGGTGGGGGCGCGTACGGCAGCAACAACGACGTTGGCGTGCTGTGGCCGCCGGGCCGGGCGCCGGTGCTGGTGACCAGCTATCTCACGCAAACCGCAGCGGATCAGGCGGTGCGCGACCGGGCGCTGGCGGAAGTCGGCCGGCTGGTGGCGTCCCTGGTCATGGCCGAGGCGGCCTGAGCTGCGCTGGTGGCTGGCGCTGGGCCACGCTACAGCACGATTTGCGTACCCAGCTCCACGACCTGATTGGCCGGCAGCTTGTAGTAGGTGGAAGCACCCGCTGCCTGTCGCGTCATCCAGCCATAAAGGGCGCAACGCCAGGCAGACAGGCCGCCGGGGCCGTCCACAATCTGGGCGCGCGCCACGAAGTAGCTGGTCACCATGGGGTCGAGATTGGGTTTTTCGCCGAACTCGTCAGGCTTCAACAGCAGCAATGCGGCGGGGATGTCGGGCTGCTCGCGAAAGCCGAAATGCACATTCAGCGCCCAGAAGCCTTCGGTCAGGCGATTGAGTTCCAGACGATCCGCGTTGGGCACATAGGGCGTGTTTTCATCGACCACATGCAGGAACACCGTGTTCTCGTGCACCACCTTGAAGTGCTTGAGGTTGTGAAACAGCGCACTGGGCACCAGGCTGATATCGGAAGTCAGATACACCGCCGTTCCCGACACCACAGGCACGTCAGGCATGGGCGAGGCCAGCAAGACACTCATGGGAATGTCGATCTTGCGCCGGTGCGCCGCCACCAGCAGACTGCCGTCGCGCCAGGTCGTCAGCGCGATGAAGATCAAGGCACCCATGGTGAGCGGGAACCAGCCGCCTTGCCCCAGCTTGGTCAGGTTGGAGGCAAAGAAGGCGATTTCCAGCAGCGCGAAGCAGACCAGCGCCAGCAGGGTAATGCCTTTCCAGCGCCGCGTGCCCAGGCGCACCACATAGAACACCAGCACCGTGGTGATGATCATGGTGCCGGACACCGCAATGCCATAGGCCGCTGCCAGCGCGCCCGAGGATTGGAAGGCCAGCACCAGTGCAATCACCGCCAGCAGCATCAGCCAGTTCACGCTGGGAATGTAGATCTGTCCCTGCTCATGGTCCGAGGTATGCAGCACCCGCACGCGGGGCAGATAGCCCAGGCGGCTGGCCTGCAGCGTCATGGAATAAGCCCCTGAAATCGTGGCCTGCGATGCAATCACGGTTGCCGCCGTGGCCAGCACGACCAAGGGGATCAACAGCGACGACGTTGCCAGCAGAAAGAAGGGATTGCTGGCCGCGGAGGCATCCCGCAGGATCAGGGCGCCCTGGCCGAAGTAATTGATGATCAGGCTGGGAAACACCAGTCCGAACCAGCTCAGCCGCACGGCGCGGCTGCCGAAGTGCCCCATGTCGGCATACAAGGCCTCGGCCCCGGTCATGGCCAGAAACACGGCCGACAACAGGAAGAAGGCCATGCCTGGGTGATCGACGGCAAACCGCAAGGCATGCAAGGGATTCACCGCCTGCAAGACCATGGGTGTCTGGATGACGCTGTGCGCCCCCAGCCAGGCCAGGCAGATGAACCACAGGATGGTGATGGGGCCGAACAGACGGCCCACGCTGCCCGTGCCCTTCATCTGTATGGAAAACAGGCCGATCAGAATGCCTATGGTGATGGGCACAATGAAGTGCTCGAAGTTGGGGGTGGCAATGCTGATGCCCTCTACCGCTGAGAGCACGGAAATCGCGGGCGTAATGATGGCATCGCCATAAAACAGCGCGGCGGCAAAGATACCGAGGCCCACGACCCAGTGGGAGCGGCGCGAGCGATCGCCGCTGATGCGGTGCGCCAATGCCGTCAGCGAGAGCACGCCACCTTCACCATCGTTGTCGTAGCTCAGCACGATCCACACGTACTTGATCGCCACGATGATGATCAGGGCCCAGAACAAGGCGGACAAGGTCGCCAGCACATTTTCCGGCGTCGCCGCCATGCCGTGCGGGCCCGAAAAAGCTTCCTTGAAGGCGTAAAGCGGGCTGGTGCCTATGTCGCCAAACACCACACCCAGCGCCGCCAGGGTGAGCGCACTCTGACGGCTTGTCCCATGCTGGGCGGGCACGCCCTTGTTGCCATTGTCACGGACTTCGCCAGCCTCAGGCACAGACATATTCATTGCAACTCTCGTGAATGAATCTACAGCGCATGCCCTCCATCATTGAATAGGCCATGGCCAGCGGTTTTTGGTTGCGTCAGTATGGCACGTATGTTTGCGTACGTGAGTTTGGCGGCAAGCTGAATCGGACCGATGGAACGTCTTGGCTCCCATTGCCACGAACTCTGAGCGACGCGTTGCTCGGCCCTAAGGCCGCGCCTGACAGCTGTTGTCCGAGTATCCAAGCAAAGATCTTTGCGCTCCTTCTGATTCCTGCAACCACCATGCATCTGCCACGCCGCACGTTTCTTGTTCAAGCTCTCGCAGGCGCCGGCCTGTTCACCCTGGCCCCGGTATCGGCGCTGTCGGCACCCGGTATTCTGGTGCCCAATGTGACGGGGCTGTACTCCGTCGTGGTCGCGAAAACAGTGGCACCCACGTCCACCTTGGACGTGGTGAATGAAGTTCGGCGTTGGCCCGGAAAAGTAGCGGTCGGTGGCGGTCGCTACAGCATGGGCGGGCAGATCGCCGTCGCCGGCGGTCTGCACATGGACATGCGTGCCATGAAGCAACTGGTCTGGCTGAAGGCGGATGCGCGGACCGTACGCGTTCAGGCCGGCATGACCTGGCGCGACCTGCAAGAGGTGCTGGACCCCGAGGGCCTGGCGGTGATGACGATGCAGAGCTATGCCAACTTCACTGTCGGTGGCTCGGTCTCGGTCAACGTGCATGGGCGCTATGTAGGCAATGGGCCTATCGGCCATTCAGTCCGCGCGTTGCAAATCGTTTTGGCGGATGGTGCGGTGGTCGAAGCATCGCGCTCGCAAAATCCTGAGGTTTTTCGCGCTGCCATCGGCGGCTATGGCGCTGTGGGCGTGATCAGCGAAGTGGAGCTGGACCTGGCGTCCAACGCTCGCATGGAAAGAACGGTGACCGCCGTTGCCTTGGCGGATTACCCCAGCTACTTCGAGACCGCGGTGAAGAGCGACCGCGATTGCATCCTCCACAACGCCGACCTTTTGCCGCCGCTGTTCGATGCGCCGGTTGCCATCACCTGGCGCACCACCCACAAGCCGCTGACGGAGCCCTCCAGGCTGGTGGCGCGCGGTCAGTCGTACGGTATGCACCAGAACGCCATTTTTGCAATCACCGAACTGCCCGGTGGCGCAGCGCTTCGCACGCAAGTCATCCATCCTTTGTTGCTGGAAAAGCCCGCCGTCGTGTGGCGCAACCACGAAGCCAGCCTCGATGCCGCGGAGCTGGAGCCGCGGACCCGGCGGATCTCCACCTATGGCCTGCAGGAATACTTCATTCCCCTGCGCCACTTTGTCGCGTTTGCCAGGGAGATGGCACAGCTCATCCGAAAACACCAGGCGAATGTCCTGAATGTCTCGGTGCGCCATTCGCCCACGGATACCGTGGCCATGCTGCCTTGGGCGACGCAGGAAGTTTTCTCGTTCGTTGTCTATTACAAGCAACGCACGTATCCAGCGGCGCAGCAACGCGTTGGCGAATGGACGCGCGCAATGATCGATGCCGCGCTGAAGCACGACGGCCGGTATTACCTTCCCTACCAATTGCACGCCACCCGGCATCAGTTCGCCAAGGCCTACCCGCAAGCGCCGCAGCTGCGCGCCCTGAAAAAAAGCATAGACCCGCAGGCCAAGTTCTCGAACGAGCTCTGGTCCAGATACCTTTGACGGCAGGCGGCGAGGCGCATTCAGTGCGCCGAGGGCAGGGCAAAACCAAAAAATCACATGGTATAAGATGCAATTTGTTACATATTGTGATCTGTATGACCCAAGAAAAGAAAGTCAAGAGACGTCTGCTCGCTGCCCCTTTGCTGGCTGCCACCTTGCTGCTGACCGGCTGCGCGGGAGCGGAACTGGCGCATCTGGCCTATGCGACCATGGATACGACCTTGTCGACCAAGCTTTATCCTGCTTCAGGCCGGGTGAAGATCCCGGAGGAATTGGAGACGGCGACGCCCATGACGTACACGCGGGAGTTTTGGCGCGAGGATGGCTCGGGCAAATGTGTGTTCGCTGGCGTCATTGTCCCGTGGGAGCGGACATGGGTCGCGGAGATCAACCACGACGGCAATACCACCGCCTTGCCGCCCGAGCCCGGTGTCCGCGCCGGCTATGTCGCGCTGGTGAACGAAAAGCGTTGCGGATCGGCCGTGCCGCAGAAGATTCTTCTCGTGGGGGAGCAGTTCACCGGGCGGGCGATCTTCGGCATGGGTTTTGATGGCAAGCCTTTCGTTGACAAGGTGCACTCGGTCTCTTCCGGCGACGTGCTTGCCATGCAAGCGCAAAACCGCCCGCAGTGGTTTGCGCAGTCCGTAGAGCGCCTGACGCGTCTCGCCCCGACCCACCCCGCGGCAAAGGCCTTCCTGGCCAAAAGCCAGGATGATCTGGGCAAACTGCTGCCGGCGCAGTACGCAGGCATCCAGGCTGCGGTCCGGTAGCCATTGCCGGCACGGTGTCGCTGCTGCGACCGATTTGCTACTGCTTCAATAGCTGCATGCATAGGAAAGGACTGCGTTGGTGGCCGTCCTGCCACAAGAATAGCGGACAAAATTTTTACCATTTTTTCGGGGGCGGCTGTTCATAATGAACGTCCATTCCTCGTCATTGATTGCGTAAGGGTTCGATCCATGTCCATTCATTTTCTTGCTCCTGCCGTCATGCGGCCCCTGGTTGCGTCCCTGTCCCTGGCCTTTGTCGCCACGCTGGCGCAGGCCCAGTTGCAGCCTGCGTCCTATGCCGCTGTACACGAGCTGGCGCAGAAAGAGCAGCAACCGTTGCTCAACACGCTGCGCGATCTGGTGCACATCGAGTCGGGCAGCAAGGACCTGGAAGGCCTGGCCAAGATCGCGGCCTTGATCGCCAGCCAACTGCAGCAGCGCGGCGGCACGGTCGAAATCCTGCAGCCCAGCGACATCTACCGCCTGGACGACACGCCAGAGAAGGTGGGCCCGGTGGTGCATGCCAAGTTCCAGGGCAAGGGCACGAAAAAGATCATGTTCATCGCGCACATGGACACCGTCTACCTCAAGGGCATGCTCAAGGATCAGCCTTTCCGCATTGACGGCGACAAGGCCTACGGCCTGGGCATCGGCGACGACAAGCAGGGCGTGGCCGCCATCATCCACACCGTTGACATACTGCAAAAGCTGGGCTTCAAGGACTACGGCACGCTCACGGTGCTGATCAATGGCGATGAAGAAATCAGCTCGCCCGGCGCACGCAACACCATCACCCGCATGGCCGCCGACCAGGACGCGGTGTTCTCGTTCGAAGGCGGTGGTGCGACCGGCGCGCTGCGCCTGGCCACCAGCGGCATTGGCGCGGCCTACCTCACCGTCGACGGCAAGGCCTCGCACGCCGGCGCAGCGCCTGAAAAGGGCGTGAACGCGCTGTACGAGATGTCGCACCAGTTGCTGCAGATGAAGGACTTGTCCAAGCCCGAGCAGGGCCTGAAGCTGAACTGGACGGTGGCCAGCGCCGGCACCAACCGCAACGTGATTCCCGCGCAGGCCAAGGCGCAGGCCGATGCCCGGGCGCTGAAGGTGTCCGACTTCGACGGCCTCGAAAAGTCGCTGCAGGCCAAGGTGCAGAACAAGCTGCTGCCCGAATCCAAGGTGCAGGTGAAGTTCGAAGTGCGCCGCCCGCCGCTGGAAGCCACCGAGGCCTCGCGGCGCGTCGCCGAGCACGGCAAGGTGATCTACCAGGAAATCGGCCTGCCGCTCACCGTGGTGGACCAGGCCACGGGCGGCGGTACCGACGCCGCCTTCGCCGGGCTCAAGACCAAGGGCGCCGTGGTGGAAGGCATGGGTCTGAGCGGCTTCGGCGCCCATTCGAACGACGCTGAATATGTGCTCATCAGCACCATCGTGCCGCGCCTGTACCTGGCCACGCGCATGGTCATGGACTTGTCCAGCGGCAAGCTGAAGTAAGCGGCTGCGCCTGCCCGCCAACCACGGCGGCGCAGGCGCTAGTCGCGCCCGAGAATTCTTCCCGCGCACTCGATGAAGCTGCGCAGCGTGGGCGGGTAGTAGGCCGGATTCCATACCAGCATGGCCGGCGCCAGCACCTGTTCGCCCTTGATTTCCACGAAGCTGACGCCGTGAACCCGCGAACGGGCCAAGGAGCGCGGCACCACGGAAACGCCCAGCCCATTGGCAACCATGGCCACGATGGTCAGCCATTGGCGCGCTGCATGGGCAATGCGCGGGTGGATGCCGGCGCGCGAGAAGATGGCGATCACGTTGTCATAGTTTGCGGGCGCGACATCGCGCGAGAACATCACAAAACGCGCATCGGCCAGCTGTTTCAGCTCCATGGAATCGCACCGGGCCTGCGGGTGGTCTGCGGGCAGGCAGATCAGGAATTCGTCTTCCGCCATGGGCATGAACGCCAGCTGCGGGGGAACGGTGGAGGCATTCACGAAGCCCGCATGGATCTGGCCGCGCAGCAGGTCGTTGACCTGATCCGCGCTGGACATTTCGCGCAGCACCACATCCACGTCAGGCATCTCGGCATTGAATCGCTTGACGATGTCGGGCACCTCCCGGTAGATCTGCGAACCGGTGATGCCGATCTCCAGGCGTCCACGCATGCCCTTGGCGACGATTTTTGCGACATTCGATGCCCGCGCCACCTGTTCCAGGATCTGGCGCGCCTCCTCCAGAAAAGCCTCGCCGGCCTGGGTCAGCTCCACATGCTTGCTGTCGCGGATCAGCAGCTTGACCTCCAACTCCTCTTCCAGCGACTTGATGGCGCTGCTCAACGGCGGCTGGGTGATGGCGAGCTTGCCGGCTGCGCGCCCGAAATGCAGCTCTTCGGCCAGGACGACGAAATAGCGCAGAAAGTGAAGCTTCATGGGGGCGGGTGGTCGAAGGCACATTTGCCTTCAGCGATTCTCAAAAAGAATCACTCTAACCAAAATGAGGATTGGACGCGAATGATTGCGCCGGGGAAGATGGGGATGCACCAGTTCACGAGACGGTGCCCATACCAATTACAACCGGAGACATGGCATGAAAATCTTTCCTCGGGCCTTGAGCCTGGCGGCCAGCTTGCTGGCGGCTTCGGCGGCGCTCAGCCAGACCTATCCTTCTGCGCCGGTCACCATGGTCGTGCCGTTCGCGGCCGGCAGCGGCACCGACGCCGTGGCGCGCATCGTCGCCAGAAAGCTCGGTGAGCGGCTCAAGCAACCGGTGCTGATCGACAACCGCGCCGGCGCGAACGCACAGATTGCCGCGCAATTCGTGGCCAAGGCCAAGCCCGACGGCTACACCTTGTTCATGACGACCAATACCTCGCACTCCGCCAATCCCAGCCTGGTCCTCAATCTCAAGTACGACCCCATCAAGGATTTCACTCCGGTTGCGCGCGTGGGCGAACTGCCTTTCGCGCTGGTGGTGGGCAAGAACGACCCCGCCAAGACGCTCAAGGAGTGGATAGCGCAGGCCAAGGCCCAGCCCGGAAAATTCTCCTACGCCACGCCGAACAGCACTTCGCTGGTGGCGTCCGAAACCATCAAGCGGATTGCGGGTCTGGATGTGGTGGCCATTCCCTATAAATCGAGCCCGCAGGCCATGACCGATC
>JAMNYN010000250.1 GCA_023622805.1 Pseudomonadota bacterium
GCTCCACGGATGGAAAGGCGCGGCCTGCGGGCCGCGCGCCGCGATGAAGACGATGCGCGAGCGTTGGCTGCCCTGCGCCGGCCCTGGCGGCTCCAGGCTCCAGCGCTTGCCGCACAGCTGCAGCACGCGCGGCGCGGCTTCGCCTTCGAGAAACACCAGGCCCTTGGCGCGCAGCACCTGGGCGGGCAGGGCGTTCAGCGCCGCTTCCAGCGCGGGGCGCTGGAAAGGGTAGGTGGAGGTCAAGGTAGTGCTGACGAAGCGGGCCGCATGGTCGAGTGCGGGCGCTTGCACATCCGTCTTGGCATGCAGCCCGGGCCCGAGGATGAGCTGGGCATCGACTTCGCCCATGCGGCTCTCGAGCAAAGGTACGCCGGGTGCCTGCACGCCCAGCCAGTGGCGCAGCCCGGCCAGCGCGGCGGGCGTGACCAGATCGGTCTTGTTGAGCAGCAGCAGGTCGGCCGCGCGCAGCTGGGCTTGCACGGTCTCGCCCACGTAGCGGTCGACGGCCAGCCGCTGCACGGCCTCGGCGTCGACCACGGTGATCACGCCTTCGCAGCGAAAGCGCCCACCCGCGCGGCCCATCTCGGCGATGCGGCCCGGGTCGCCCACGCCGCTGGCTTCGACCAGCACGCGGTCGGGCCGCTGGGGCAGGGACAGCACTTTGAGAAAGGCCTGCATCAGGTCGCCGCCGATGGCGCAGCAGGCGCAGCCGTTGGCCAGGCTGATGATGCCGTCGGGCGTGCCCGGTGCGCGCTGGGCAATCAGCTCGGCGTCGATGTTGATGGCGCCGAAGTCATTGACCATGACCAGCACGCGTTCGCCCTGGGGGTGGCGCAGCAGGTGGTTGAGCAGCGTGGTCTTGCCCGCGCCCAGAAAACCACCCAGCACTGTCAGGGCGATGGGGTCGTGCGTCGTCATGGCTGGACCGGCGCTTCGAACACCTGGCCGCCCAGCACCGTGCCCCAGACCTGCACCTCGCGCAAGGCTTGGGGCGGCACTTCCAGCGGGTCCTGGTGCAGCACGGCGAAGTCGGCGTATTTGCCGATTTCTATGCTGCCTATGCAGTGGTCCAGGCGCAGCGTGTGGGCTGCGCCCAGGGTCACGGCGTGCAGGGCGTCGTAGACCGGAATGCGTTCATGCGGGCCCAGTACGCGGCCGCCTGCCGTCAGCCGGTTGACAGCGCACCAGGCGGTGAACAGCGGCGCGATGGGCGTGATGGGCGCATCCGAATGCAGGGAAAACGGCACGCCATAGCGCAAGGCCGTGCCCGCGGCGTTCATGCGGTTGGCGCGGTCGGGGCCCACGGTGACGTTGTAGTGGGCGTCGCCCCAGTAGTAGAGGTGGTTGGCGAACAGGTTCACCGACATGCCCAGCGCGGCCATGCGCTTGAACTGGGTGGCGTCGGCCAGCTGGCAGTGCTGCAGCGTGTGGCGGTGGTCCCAGCGCGGCGCGTCGCGCAGCACGGCTTCCACCGTGTCCAGCACCAGGTCGGTGGCTTCGTCGCCATTGGTGTGGATGTGGATGGTGAAGCCGGCGCGGTGGTATTGGGCTATCAGCTCGCGCGTTTGCTGGGGCGAGATCACCCACAGGCCGTTGGGCTGGCCCTGGTAGTACAGCGGCCAGCGCAGGCGGGCGGTAAAGCCCTGGATGGAGCCGTCGACCACCATCTTGATCTGGCCGAAGTGCAGCTTGTCGGTGTTCTTCTGCATGGCCTGGCGCACGCAGTCCGGGCCGCGGCGGTCGAGGTCGCGCAGCGGCGAGTAGGCCGGCGCCAGGCGCAGCGGGAACAGCGGGTCGGACGTGGCTTCGACCAGGCTGGCGACGGCGTCTTCGGCGAGGTTGTTGGACAGGTCCGCCGATGTGGTCACGCCGGCCAGCTGGGCCAGGCGGCCGAAGTTGCGGATGCCGGCTTCGGACTGACCGGCTTCGAAATACACATTGCCCACGCAGGCGAAGACCGGGAACATGGCCGCCATTTCCTGCAGCTCGCCAGTGGGCTGGCCTTGTGCGTCCTTGGCGATGCCGGCGGTGGCATTGTCGGCGTCGATGCCGGCGCGCCGCAGCATGGCGCTGTTGACGTTCATCAGGTGCACGCTGGCGTGCAGCACCACCACCGGACGCGTGGTCGAGACCTGGTCCAGCTCCCGGACCGTCATGCGCGCGGTGCCGAAGTGGATGGGGTCGAACCCCCAGGCGAACAGCGGCTGATCCGGGTCGCTGAGTTGCTCCTGGGCTTCGCGCAGGCGCGCTATCAAGGCGTCGAAGCTTTGCAGGCCGGGCCACAGACGGCCGTCCGGGCCGCGCCGGTCGTGGTAGCCGGCGTAGACGAAATTCCACATGCCGCCTTCGAGCAAATGCGCGTGGCCTTCGACCAGCCCGGGCATCAGCACCTTGTCGGCAAAACGGGTGTCGAGGGTGGCCGGGCCCCAGCCCTGGAGTTCCTCGGCGCTGCCCACGCCCAGGATGCGGCCTTCGCGCACGGCCACATGGGTCGCTTCGGGCTGCATGGGGTTCATGGTGATGATTTTTCGGGCTTGGAAAATCGTCGTCGGCGCGTGTGTCATGGCGGTACCTGCGGTGGTCTCTGAAAGTGCGGTTGGCACGGCGGCTTCTGGGGGCCTGTGCGCCACGCGCAGGGCGATGCCGGTGCCAAGTGGCCACATTCTAGCGTTCACGGGCGATGATTATTGGCATGGATTCATATATTCGCTGGAGCGATAGCATTATGAAAAATATTCGCTTGTTACAAATTGAGGGAGGTGGATAGCATGCGGTGCACATCCATTGAGATGTTGGAACCCGGTGTCTTTCAGGGCGGATGAAATGAATTCAGGTAGTATGATTTTCTTGAAGAAGGACGTGCCATCTGTTGATTTTCGAATACCTGGATGCCAATAAGACTGTGTATAAAGGAGACGAAATGCGAAATCTATTCAGTATTCGAAAAGCAATCTGTGCCATGGCAGCGTTTGCCTTGCCGGCCATGGTGGCGGTACCCGCCCAGGCCCAGGCGCCGGATGTGACGCGCATTGTGGTGGGCTTTGCTCCGGGCGGGGCGCTGGATGTATTGGCACGTGTGCTGGCAGAGAAACTGCGGGTGTCGCTGGGCGGCACGGTGCTGGTGGAAAACAAGGCCGGCGGCTCGGCGCGGTTGGCACTGGTGGCCGTCAAGAACGCGGCGCCGGACGGCAAGACGATTCTGATGTCGTCGCCTTCGCCCGTGAGTATTTTCCCGCTGACCTATAGCAAGCTCGGTTATGACCCCGACAAGGACTTGATCCCTCTGGCCCATCTGGCCGAAGTGCGCGTCGTCGCGTCCACGGGCGTGAAGCAGCCCTACAAGACCATCGGCGAGTATGTGAACTGGGTCAAGGACAAGCCCGCCGACCAAGGCGTGGGCCTGGTGACCATGGGCAGCCCCATCCATTTCGGCCTGCTGTCCATGGGCAAGACCACTGGCATCCCGCTGACGCCCGTGCCGTACAAGGGCTCGGCGCCCATGCTGACCGATCTGGTCGGCGGCGCCCTGCCGCTGAGCATAGACACGATTGGCGGGCAGATGGAGCTCTACCGCGCGGGCAAGATCCGCTTCCTGGGTGTGTCCGGCGCGCAGCGTTCGTCCTTCTTCCCCGAAGTGCCCACGCTCAAGGAAGCGGGCATTCCCGGTTTTGAAGTGGCTTCGAGCTGGTTTGGTGCCTTCCTGCCGGCCGGCACGCCCCCCGCCACCGTGGCGCGGCTGGAAAAAGCCTTTATCGACGCCGCCAAGAGCCCTGACGTGCGCGCCAAGATGGAAACCCTGGCCATGGAAATGACGGGCCAGCCCGGCGCCATGCTGCGCAAGACCATCCAGCAGGAACGCGCCCACTGGAAGCCCATCGCCGAAGCTTCGGGTTTCAAGGGCGATTGATACAGCATGGCAGTGTCGCGTGCCTGTCGACACTGCCATGGCTGGCGATTTTCTGTCTTTATTCCCGAAACAGATAAATCCATGAAAACTATTCGTTTGTCCGTGGAGCAGCGACCCAATAGCATGCATTGATCAATGCACTGGAGAGGCAAGTGAGAAATAAAATAATGCAGGATTTTCTGGCGGCGGTTTTGCACTGGCGGATCCTGTATTTTCTCAGGCTGCGGATATCTATACCAGCAAGTCATTAAAAACCATCGTGCCTTTCAGTGCTGGCAGCGTGGCGCGCATATGGAACGATGAATTGCGCAGCAGCATGGGCGTTGCCGAGAATCGCCGAGGCGCCAACGGCATTATCGGTGCCGACGCTGCGGCCGCAGGAGTCGAGAAACAATGAAACCTATCGCAGAAAATTCCCAGCGCAGGCCCCTGTCGGGCGTGCGCGTACTGGACTTGACGTCCGTCATCATGGGGCCGGTGTGCACCCAGATCCTGGCCGACTATGGCGCCGAAGTCGTCAAGGTCGAGCCGCCCGAAGGCGATGTGATGCGCCATGCGGGCGCCAAGACCCGCCCGCAGATGGGCGCCATGTTCCTGCACGCCAACGAAGGCAAGCAGTCGCTGGTGCTGGACCTCAAGACCGAAGAGGGCGTGGCGGCGCTGCGCCGCATGTTGCCGGCTTTCGATGTCTTCATCCACAACGTGCGCCCGCAGGCCATGCAGCGCCTGGGCCTGGACGAAGCCGCGGTGCGCGCCCTGCACCCTGGCGTGGTCTATGTGGAGCTGACGGGTTACGCCGAATCCGGCCCCTACGCCGGTCGCGCAGCCTTCGACGACATCATCCAGGCCCAGACCGGGCTGGCCGACCTGTTCGCGCGCCAGTCGGGCGGCGCGCCGGCCTATGTGCCCACGCTGATCGCCGATCGCGTCACCGGTCTCACGGCCGCCCACGCTACGCTGGCGGCGCTGTACCGCCGCCGCGCCACTGGCGAAGGCGAGTGCATTCGCGTGTCCATGTTCGAGACCATGGCGGCCTTCGTGCTGGCCGATCATTTGGGCGGCGCCTCGTTCGAGCCGCCCGCCGGTTCCATGGGTTACAGCCGCCTGCTGACGCCGCATCGCCGTCCCTACCGCACGCTCGACGGCTACATCTCGGTGGTGGTCTACAACGACAAGCACTGGCGCTCTTTCTTTCAGGCCACCGATGCGCTCGCGGTCTTCGAGGCCGATGCGCGCTTTCAGACGGCGGCGGCGCGCGCCGACAGCTACGACCAGATCTACGCTTACCTGTCGGACGTGCTGGCCACGCGCAGCAGCGCTGACTGGCTGGCGCTGCTTGAAGCCGCCGACATTCCCTGCTGCCCCGTCAACCGCGTGGAAGACCTGCTGCAAGACCCGCAGTTGCGCGCCGTGGGCTTCTTCGACGAGACCAGCGCGGCGGACGGCCACCAGCTGCGCCGCATCGCGCCGCGTTACCGCGCCCCCACGGCCCAGCCGGCCACGGCAGCGCCATCACCGCAGGTCGGCCAGCACACGGATGATCTGCTGACCGCCTCTTTCTGACCCTTTTTCGAGAACCCAAGCCATGCAAGCCCTCCAACACGCCCAGCTTTCCATCACCGAGACCGGCGTCGCCACGCTGCAGATCGCCAACGGCACCTCGCTCAACCTGCTCAACACGCCCACGGTGCTGGAACTCACGGCCACCTTGCGTGCCCTGGCCCGCGACCCGCGGGTGCGCGCGCTGGTGATCCGCGGCACGGGCGACAAGGCCTTCATCGGCGGCGCCGACATCAATGAGCTGGCCCACCTCGATCCCGGCACGGCCGTGGACTTCATCACCCGCCTGAGCAATCTGTGCGAAGCCGTGCGCGACTTCCCCGTGCCCACCATCGCCCGCTTGGCGGGCTGGTGCATGGGCGGCGGCATGGAACTGGCCGCCGCCTGCGATATCCGCATAGGCTCGACGCTGGCGAACTTCGCCATGCCCGAAGTGCGCATCGGCATCCCGTCGGTGATCCACGCCAATCTGCTGCCGCGCCTGATCGGCGAAGGCAATACGCGCTGGCTGCTGCTCACGGGCGCGGCCATCAATGGCGAGAAAGCCATGCGCTGGGGCTTCATGAACGAGATGGTGGCGCCCGAGGAGCTTGATGCGGCGATAGCCCACACCGTGGGTGAACTGCTGGAGTGCGCGGCAGGCGGTGTGCGCGCCCAGAAGGCCTTGCTGCGCACCTGGGAAGCGCCCGAACTCGAGCGCGGTCTCAAGGACAGCATTGCGTTGTTCGGCGAGATGTACAAGACCTCGGAGCCGCACGAATACATGATGCGCTTCATCAACAGAAAGCGGAAATGAGAAGCACCCCCTGAGCCGCTCCTCGGCTTCCCCCTCTCAAGAGGGGGACGACACCGTCGCTGCGGGGCGGCCCTTGCTCGGTGTCCCTGGTTTGGAGGGCGCCGGTTTCGGAGGCTGCGGGCGCTGAATGGCCTGCGGGAGCCGCATTCCGGGGGCTGTCGCCTTTATCATGCGGGCATGAATCTCACCATCCGCGAGTTTCGCGTTTTTCGGACCGTTTACGAGCTGCGCAGCTTCAGCGCCACGGCCGAAGCCATGCACATGACGCAGTCGGCCGTGAGCAAGCTGTGCCAGGAAATGGAGGCCAAGGTGGGCCACCGCCTGTTCGAGCGTTCCACGCGCAAGGTCGAGCCCACGCTGTGGGCCGACCATTTGCATGGCTATGCCTGCGAAATCCTCGGCACCATGGACGCGGCCGAGCGCACCATGCGCAGTCTGTCGAATCTGGAAATGGGCCAGATCGACGTCGCGGCCTCGCCGATGATGATGTACGGCCTGCTGGCCGGGCCTTTGCAGCAGCTGCATGCCTTGCACCCCGGCATCCACACCGGGCTGCACGAACTGTCCACCGATGCCAGCATCGATTACGTGCTCAACGGCAAGGCCGATTTCGGTCTGGTGTCCATGGGCGAGAAGCACCCGCTGCTGCAGATAGAGCCGCTGTACGAGGAATCCATGTACGGCGTGTGCGCGGCAGAGCACCCGCTGGCGGGCCAGGAGGCGGTCTCATGGAAGGAGATCGCGGCCTATCCCCATATCTCCTTGCATACGACGTTCAGCGTGCGGCGCACCATTGAACGCGTCTACGCGGAAAAAGGCCTGAGCTATACCTCGCTCATCGAGGCCGGCTCGGTGCTGTCCGTGCTGGGCCTGGTCAAGGCGGGGTTGGGCGTCACGGTCCTGCCGGGTTACATCATGGGTTTTGCGGCCGAACTGGGCCTGGTGTCACACCGCCTGCAGCCCGCGGACTACGCTCATCCCTTGTCCTTGATCCGCCGCTGGAATGCGCGCACTTCGCCCGCGGCGCAGGCCTTGATCGACCTGCTCAAGGCATCGCTGGTGCGGGAGCAGACGTGAATGCAGGCCTGGCAGTACTGCACTGCCAGGCCAGACATCAATCGCCCTTGAAGCCCGAAGCTTCGGCGATGGGCTTCCAGTGGGCGCGCTCGGACTGGATCATCTTGCGCAAGGTGTCGCCCGAGTAGCCGGTCATTTCCATGGCCAGTGTCGCCATTTTTGCGCGCACTTCGGGGTTTTTGGTGGCGTCGATCAAGGCCTTTTCCAGCATGGACACGGTCGCGGCTGGCGTGCCTGCGGGCACAAAGGCCGCGAACCAGCTCGAAGCCTCTTCAAAGCCCGAAATACCCACTTCCTTGAGCGTGGGCACTTCGGGGAAGAAAGGCGAACGCTCGGTGCCGGTCACGCCCAGGAAGCGGATTTTCCCGGCCTTGTACAACTCCATCTGGGCACCGATCGCGTCGATGCTCAGCGGCAGCGAGCCGCCGACCTTATAGGGGACAGGCGTCAGCGGCACACCAATCGATTTGGCCATGGCCAGCAGGCCAAAATGGGTGGGGCTGCCCATGGTCACCAGGCCAACGCCTTGGCCGCCAGGGTTTTTCTTCACCCAGGCGACATATTCGGCCATGGTCTTATAAGGCTGGCCCACGCCGGAGGAAGCGACCAGGCGGACCTGGGCCAGGTGGGCTACAGGAATCAAGTCCTTGTCGGGGTCGTAGCCGAGTTTGCTGTAGGTCAGCGGGAATATGCTGATGGGCGAGGGCGAGGAAATCAGAATCGTCTTGCCATTCGGTGGCGCGGCTTTCACTGCCTGCACGGCCAGGCGTGCCGAAGCGCCGGTCTTGTTTTCCACCAGCACGGTGCCGCCGACCTGGGTGCGGATTTTATCGGCCATCACGCGCGCCAGGGCATCGGCCACGCCACCCGGGGCAAAGCCCACGACGATGCGCGTGATATCGGGCGCCTGGGCCGAGGCCGGCATGGACACCAGGGCCGGCAGGGTGGCCGCGGCCAGCGCGTAAATCACTTTTCGAATGCTGAATCGGGGTTTCATTTTGTCTCCTTTGATCGCCGTGGATGGATTGACCGGACGTTTCAAGGTAAATGCTGCGGGCCGTTTGTTTTTGTTGCTTTTCGCTATTTTCTGAATGGCTGCAGACCTTGGTGTGTCTGGATATTGCGTCTCGCATTTCTTGGAAGTGAGGCGTAATGCATGTTATCGGTGGCCGTAAATCCGGCGCAAGCGAGTATTTTTCATGGATTTATCGCTTGCTGGAATATATTTCGCACCGAGAAAATAGGGCGAGCGCGGAAATTCCGCAGGGCCTGAAGCCGTGCGGATATTTTTGCGCTACGGGTAATAGGCATTCTGCAAACGATGGATATATGCAGAATGCCGGCTGGATTTACTCGAAGTGCTCGCCTGGCGTCAGCGGCACATGGCGGTAGGTGGGCGGCGTGCGCGAGAGCTTGATGGGCGAGCCCACGCCCTGGTAGCCCGGCAGGTCCACGCGCAGTCCGCGGTGCAGGGTGTGCGGGTGGTCGAGCGCCGCATCCACGGCTTGCACGGGGGCGGCCGGCACGCCGATCTGCATCAAGTCCGTGGCCAGGGCGTCGCCTTCGAAGGCCGACAGCGCCTGTTCCAGCAAGGGCTTGAGCGCATCGCGGTGGATGGAGCGCTGGCCGGCCGTGGCAAAGCGCGTGTCCTGCACCAGCTGCGGGCAGCCGATGTGCTCGCACAGCAGCTTGAATTGCCGGTCATTGCCCACGGCAAAGAACACCGGAATGGAGCCGGTCTGCAAGACGTCGTAAGGCGCGATATTGGGGTGGGCATTGCCCGAACGCTGCGGCTGCTTGCCGTCCATGAACCAGTTGGCCGCGTGCGGGTGCAGCAGCGAGATGCCGCTGTCATAGAGCGCGGCGTCGACCAACTGGCCCAGGCCGCTGCGCTGGCGCTCGTGCAAGGCCATCATCACGCCGATCACGGCGTTCATGCCCGTGACCATGTCCACCACCGGCAGGCCCACGCGCAGCGGGCCGCCATCGGCCTCGCCGTTGACGCTCATCAGGCCCGTCATCGCCTGGATGGCCGCGTCATAGCCGGGCCAGGCGCCCAGCGGGCCGTCTTCGCCGAAACCGCTGACGCGGCACCAGACCAGCCGCGGGAAGCGCTGCTGGACCTGCTTGAAGCCTATGCCCCACTTTTCCATGGTGCCGATCTTGAAGTTCTCTATGACCACATCTGCCTGGGCCATCAGGGCCAGCACTTTTTCCTGGCCTTCGGCCGAGCTCAAGTCGAGGAACTGGATGCGCTTGTTGCGGTTGAGGCCATGGTAGTAGGAGGCCACGCCGTCCTTGAACGGCGGCCCCCAGGCGCGCGTGTCATCGCCATTGGGCGGTTCGACCTTGAGCACATCCGCGCCATGGTCGCCCAGAATCTGCCCGCACAGGGGCCCGCCCAGAATGCGTGAAAGATCCAGCACCCGCGTGCCTTGCAAAGCGCCGGTGCCTGGCTGTTGTGTCGATTGCATGTGTTTTCCTAATTTGAATGCCGGGTCTCAGCTATCCATCCGTAGCCATGAAACTGGCGCGACCCAGAAAGGGGGCAGCGAGCAAGCGCCGCCGCGCAGCGAGGCTGCCGTCCCCCTCAGGGGGAAGCGGGGGCGGCCCATGCCGCGCAGCCGCTCAGGGGGTCAATCCAATCTAGCGCCAGATTCTTCGACCACCGTCTTCCACTTGGCCGTCTCCGCCTTGATGAAGCGGGTCAGGCCTTCGGGCGTGTGGTCGGACGCGGATTCCAGGCCTTGGGCGGCGAAGGTGGCGCGCACCTTGTCTTTTTGCAGGGCCTTGATGAAAGCGCTGTTGAGCTTGGCGATGCGGTCCGCGGGCGTACCGGCCGGGGCGACCACGCCGAAGAACACGCTCACGTCGTAGCCGGGCAGGCCTTGCTCGGCAATCGAGGGCACGTCGGGCATGGCTTGCGAGCGTTTTTCCGTGGCCACGCCGATGGCCTTGAGGCGGCCGGCCTTGATGTAAGGCATGGCCGTGAGAATGTCGGTGAAGCTCATCTGCACCTGGCCGGCGATCAAGTCGTTGAGGGCCGGGCCCGTGCCCTTGTAAGGCACATGCTGCAGCGTGGTGCCGGCCAGCTTGTTGAACAGCACGCCCGCCAGGTGGGAAGAAGCGCCGTTGCCCGAGGAGGCGTAATTCAGGCTGTTGGGCTTGGCCTTGTCCAGCGCGATCAACTCCTTGAGGTTGCTGGCCTTGACGCTGGCATTCACCACCAGGATGTTGGGCAGGTAGCCGACGCGGATGATGGGCGCGAAGCTGGTCACCGGGTCGTAGGTGACCTTGCTGTACAGGCTCTTGTTGATGGCCAGCGGGCCCGACGTGCCGAACATGATGGTGTAGCCGTCGGGTTTGGCGCGCGCCACCGAGTCGGCGCCGATGTTGCCGCCCGCGCCGGCGCGGTTTTCCACGATCACGCTCTGGCCGACTTCCTCGGTCAAGGCTGCCGCCAGGGTGCGGGCCATGGCATCGGTGGGGCCGCCGGGCGGGAAGGGCACGACGAAGGTGATGGGCTTGGACGGGAAGGCCTCACCCTGGGCCAGGGCCGGAGTGACGGCCACGCAGGCCAGGCTGCAGGCCAGCAGAAATTGACGTTTTTTCATTGCTTGTCTCCATGTGTCGTGAAACGCCGCCCCTGTGTCGGGGCGTGCGCGGGGCCCGAGGGCGCCCTGGTTACTGGGCCCAGTCCTGGGGAATTTCCATGTCCTGCAGCGGATCGCGCGGCAGCACGCGGTGCACCAGCACGAGCTGCGCCCAGCGCATGCGGTCGGCACTGGCCGTCTGGCTGGCTTCCCAGGCCATGGCGATGGCGGTGAAGCTGTTGTACAAGGCCGAGCCGGCGGTGCGCGCCAGGCGTTCGCCGTCGGCATTGGCCGCCACGGCCGCGGCCGCAAAGCGGGCGGCGCGGTCCATGGCGTCCTGCAGCGCCTGCTTGAAGGCCGGTGCGGCCTTGACTTGCGCCAGCAGCTGGGCGGCGTGGGCTTGCAGCGCGGTCAGCGAGTCTTCGCGGCGGATTGCGCGCAGCACGTCCAGGGCCACGATGTTGCTCGTGCCTTCCCAGATCGAGCCCAGGTGGGCATCGCGCACCAGGCGTGGATCGCTCCATTCCTCGATGTAGCCGCAGCCGCCGCGCACTTCCATGGCGTCGCCCGTGACCATGCGGGCGTCGCGGCAGGCGCGGAACTTGATCAGCGGCGTGAGAATGCGCAGCAGGGCGTAGCCGCCGTCTTCGCCGGCATCCGAGCGCTGCAGCGCCTGGGCGGTCTGCAGCACCATGGTGCGGGCCTGCTCGGAGCGTATGCGCAGCTTGTCGAGCTGGCGGCGCATCAAGGGCATGTCCTGCAAGGCCTTGCCGAAGGCATGGCGCTCCTGCGAGATGTACTCGGCTTCGGCCACGGCGCGGCGCATCATGCCGGCGGCGCGCACGCCGTTGGACAGGCGCGAGTTGTTCACCATGTCGGCCATCTGGGCAAAGCCCCGGCCTTGTTCACCGACCAGATAGGCCACGGCGCCATCGATGCGGATTTCGCCGCTGGCCATGGAGCGCGTGCCCAGCTTTTCCTTCAGGCGGATGATGTGGTAGCTGTTGGTGCTGCCGTCATCGAGGGTGCGCGGCAGCAGGAACAGGGACACGCCCTTCATGCCGGCCGGGTCGCCTTCGACGCGCGCCAGCACCATGGCAAAGGCCGCGTCGGGGTTCGAGCAGAACCATTTGTCACCCGTCAGGCGCCAGGAGCCGTCGGCCGCGGGGCGGGCCATGGTCATGGTGTTGCCGATGTCGGAGCCGGCCGCCTGCTCGGTCATGAACATCGCGCCCTGGGCCTGGTCGGCGAAGTCGGTGGCGGTGAGCTGCGCCCAGTACTTGCTGACCAGCTCGGGCGCGCCGAACTTGCGCAGCGTGCGCGTCAGCGAATCCGTCATCGACAGCGGGCAGCACAGGCCGAACTCGGCCTGCACGAACAAATAGGTCAGCGCGTATTTGGCCAGGGGCGGCAGCTTGCCGGCCCAGCCCAGCACGCCTTCGCGGTGGGACATGATGGCCAGGCTGAAGTCGCCATAGGCGACCTGTTCCATTTCCACGTAGGCCGGGTGCTTGTGGATGCGCTGCGCGTCCTGGCCGGTGCGGGTGCGGTGCTCCAGCGTCGGCGGATTCTTGTCGGCCACCAAAGCCAGCTCGTCGAGGCGGCCGCCTGCGAGTTCGCCCATCTGCGTGAGGTAGGGCTGGAGGTGGGCATCCACGTCCGACGGCAGGTACAGCTGCAGCAGGGGCGCAAACTGGGTGTCGGTCGTGTACAGGTTGCTGCCGTGGCGATCCGGCACCGGATGGGCGGGGGCTGCGGGGGAAGTTGCTTGGCTCATGTGTGTTTGTCTCCTGGAAGGCAGGCGGGCCGCCGGGGTGGAATGGGACAAATTCTGTGCACTGAGCCGATTCGCGTCAAATATTATTAATGTATTGATCTATATTCAACAACTATGATTCGTGCTTCCTGGAATGGGGGCGCGGCGTTTCGCGCATTGCATCACTACAAGAGGTGGGAGCCTCCCATGAGCCATCTGGAAACCCGGCAGCTGCAGTACTTCGTGGTGCTGGCCGAAGAGCTGCATTTCAGCCGTGCGGCCAAGCGGCTGTGCATTTCGCAGCCGCCGCTGAGCATTGCCATCAAGCAGCTCGAAAGCACGCTCGACGCCCAGCTGTTCGAGCGCAACAGCCGGGGCGTGCGCCTGACGCATGCGGGCCAGCATCTGCTGCTGCAGGCGCGCGATATCCTGGAGCGCACGCGCCGCGCCGCCATGGACACCCGCGCTGTCGCCCATGGCATGGCCGGCAGCCTGCGCCTGGGCTTCGTGGGCTCGAGCATGTACCGCGGCCTGCCCCAGGCGCTGGAGCTGATGCGCGCCCAGTACCCCGACGTGCGCGTGGATCTGCACGAACTCAACAGCATCGACCAGATCGCGGCGCTGCAAAGCGGCAAGATCGATCTGGGGCTGATGCACACCATCGCGCCGCCCGTGGGCCTGATCGCCCAGGCCCTGGTCAGCGAGCCTTTCGTGGCCTGCATTCCGGCCGGCCACGCGCTGGCGGACGAGCCAAAGATTGCCATCGCTCAGCTGGCCAACGAACGCCTGATCCTGTTTTCGGAAGCGGTTTCGCCGGACTACTTCCGGGTGATTCGCAATATGTGCCAGAAAGCCGGGTTCGACCCGGAGCTGCGCCACGAAGTGCGCCACTGGCTGTCGGTGCTGTCCCTGGTGGGCGCCGGCCAGGGCGTGTCGATTGTTCCCGCCTGCCTGCAGCGCGCGGGCATGCAAGGCCTGGCGTTCAAGGCGATTGCCGAAAAGACGCCGTCGTCCGTGCTGCAAGCCATGTGGCAGCCCTTGCCCGCGCATCCGTTGATCCCGATACTGCTGGGGCATTTGCAAGCGGTGGTGAAAAAGCAGTTGCGCGCAACGGTTTAAGCTTGGCGTACC
>JAMNYN010000379.1 GCA_023622805.1 Pseudomonadota bacterium
GTCAAGGGCGCAGACGCCGACCACGAAGTCCAGGGCGTTGTCGAGGGTGGCGTTCTTGCAGGTGCGGCCGATGACCACGGCGATCTCGCCTTCGTAGTCGAACTTGGCCGTGAGCTGCGAGTTCGGGTTGAGCGTGCCACCGTGGCCGACGAAGTTCGTCGGTGCCTTGTAGAACATCAGCGGACGCTCGGGCGGCAGCGCCTTGGCTTCGGCGCCATGGGCGTGGTAGTTGATGGCGATGGCGAAGACCCGGGCGCGCGGGTCCAGGGGCGGCTGCAGTTGCGTGTCGGCGAGCGCAATGCGGCGAATGACCGGAGCCGCAGCAACTGGCGTGCTCAGTACGCGCGGCAGGTCGTCGCTTTCACTCACGACGTCGATGAAGTCGCCTGCGGAGCGTGCGATCACGATATTGCCATCGAGCAGATAGCGACCCAGCGTGAAGTTTCCATTTGTCGTCATGTCGATCCTCTTGTGGTGATATTTCAAGCACCAGTCTAGTCAGAGGAATACCACCAGGCGAGCGGCAATACGCGGCGATTGTTATGTTTGTTTCAATGCGGCCTGGCCCGGACCGCAAGCCCAAACAAGGGGCTACGCTCTTGCACTCCATGCAGGCCTATATCCGTTTCCACCAGCCTGCTTTCTGCCTGAAAAATTTCCGCAATGATTTCACCCGCAACGCCTTTTCAGCGGAAACCAGGCTTGCAGCGGCAAATGCAACATTGCGAACGATTGGCGCAAAAATCCCATGGAAGCCTCTGGACAAACTTTGCAGAATCAGGGCTGACACTGCCCCATGGAAGCCTTTTCCAGCCCGGAGCAGCGCGGAGTGACCGAGCAGATTCCCGGGCGCGCTGGCGTCCAGACGAACTGTCTTATGTTTCTGATTTTTGAATCGGAAGGTATTGCCATGAATTATAAAAATCATTTAATGGCCAGCAAGATCATTCCAGAAGCCTATGGCGCACTGGTATTCAATGCCTTGAAAACTCCCTTGCTTTGTATGCGCTCCGCCTGTGAAAGTTTCTACAGACTTTATGAAGACGAGTTCTGGTGCTGATGAATACTTTTCTCCAAAGATAATGCCTTCTCAAACCATTCTTCGGAAAAAAGCAGAGACTGTCTCCTTTATTGCATTTTGATCAGCACTTGAAAGTCTTCCCCGATTAAGCTGCGGACTCCAGCCTGGGTCGGTAGTGCCTGGGGGATAAAAAAGGGTGAACATGGAGCAGACAACAAATAGCGGTGCCGTGGTGGTGACGGGTGCTGCACAGGGAATCGGTTACGCCATTGCCGAACGTTTTGCGGCCTTGGGCCGGCGCGTGGTGATCGCTGATTTGCGGGGTTCCGAGGCAGCGGCGCAGAAGCTGGGCCGTGGTGCTCTGGGCTTCGACGTGAACGTCGGCAATGCCGCGCAGGTCGACTCCATGATGGCCTTTGCCGCCGAGCAATGCGGCGGCGTGTCCGTCCTGGTGAACAACGCCGGCATCTACACCTCGCTCACCAAAATGCCCTTCGAGGAAATCGATCCCGAAGAATGGAAGCAGGTGTTCAACGTCAACGTCGAAGGCGTGTGGTTCTGCTGCCGCGCCGCGGCCCGCTACATGAAACCGGCGCACGGCGGCAACATCGTCAACATCGCTTCCGCCGTGGTCTCCAAGGGCACGGCCGGCTTCCTGCATTACGTGGCCAGCAAAGCCGCCGTGGTGGCGATGTCGCGCACCTTGGCGCGCGAACTCGGCCCCTTCGGCGTGCGCGTCAACACCGTGTCGCCAGGCCTGACGCAAAGCGATGGCGTGCTGGCCGGTGGCGCGGCGCGCGAAAAGCAGAGCGCGGACATCCGCATGCAGCGCCTGGTGCAGCGCGACATCGCGCCCGACGATATCGCCGGTGCGGTGCTGTACCTGGCGGGGCCGGATGCAGGCATGCTCACCGGCCAAAACCTGGTCGTCGATGGCGGCATGACCATGAACTGAAAAGCAAGCCCTCAGCCATGACTTTGCGGTATCGCTGCCGGCCGTGCGGCGAACGCTATGCGGTGAAATTTCTGGAGACACTATGCCTGACCGAATGACGACCGACTGTGACGCCACCACAGCCTGCATTTCAACTGGTGCGCCTGCGGGAATTTCCCGCCGTGAACTCATGGCCTGGGGCGCCGCCCTGGGCCTGGCTCCTTGCGCTGCCCTCGCCAGCGCCCACAACGCGAACAGCTACCCCAACCGCCCCATCACCCTGATCGCCGGCGCCACCTCGGGCGGGGCGGTCGACATTGGCGCCCGCATCCTCTCGCAGCCGCTGTCGGAAATCCTGGGCGTGCCGGTCATTGTGGAAAACAAGCCCGGGGCCACGGGCGTCATCAGCACCAAGTACGTCGGCAAGGCGCCCGAGGACGGCTATACCCTGCTGGTCTGCACGCCCAGCGCCGGCATCGTCGGCCCGCTGACCATGCCGACCAACCCCTTCAATCCGCTCAAGGAGATCGTGGGCGTCAACATGATCACGACCAACCCCTTGGGCGTCGCCATCAATCCCAACCTGAAAATCGACAACCTCAAGGATTTGATCGCGCTGTCGCGCAAACGCCAGGTCACGCTGGGCGTGCCCGGCATCGGTGGCGTCGCCGACTTCCTGGTCAAGCAGTTGAACAAGGCCACGGGCAGCCAGTTCGAAAGCGTGCCCTACAAAGGCCTGGGCTCGGCCATCGTCGATGCCATGGGCGGTCAGATCGACGGCGCGGCGGCCGATCTGGGACCGTTTCTGGCGTCCCATCAGGGCGGCAAGCTGAAGATCCTGGCGGTTACGTCGCCAGAGCGAGCCCCCTTGCTACCCAACGTGCCCACCGTCGGCGAGACCTATCCGGGCTTTGTGGCCCATAACTGGCTCGCCGTTTTTGCGCCGGCCAGGACGCCGCCGGAAATTCTCGAAAAGATCAATGCGGCGCTGATGGTGCTGGTCACCCGCAACGATGTGCGGTCGGCCTTTCAGCAATCGGCCGGCATCATGGCGCCGATGAAAAGCCCGGCCGAATTTCAGAAGTTCGTGGCCAGCGAGTACCAACGCTGGAGCGTCGTGCTGCGCGAGCAGGGACTGATCAAGGGCTGAGGCGCATTGCCGCATCCTGGCGGGAATTCCGGGCCCGCCCCGCAGCATTGCGGGGCGGGCCTGCAGCGCATTGCGCAGGCGTTTTGGGCAGCAGATTTTTGCCGATTTCTTGCGCCCTCCAGACCGCTTCCGCCGCGTCACTCCAACCGCAACAAACTGGACAATCGCCCGCACTGGCGCCTTTCAATGCCCGAAGCAGCTCGCATACGATGACTTTCAGCCGATCAAGACAACGGCGACGGTGTATTGGCCCACAGCGACAAGGCGAACCAGTGAAAAACATCTCCACAGAGAATCAGGAAACCATCATGGATTTGGCGTATCCGCAGATTGGTTTGTATATCGACGGCCAATGGATTTACGACCGCCCTCACTGCACCCAAGTCGTCAATCCGAGCACCGAAGTCGCTCTGGGCGGCGTACCGGGCGCAAGCCCCGAAGATCTGGCGCTGGCCCTGTCCGCGGCGCAAAAGGGCTTTCTCGTCTGGCGTGACACCGCGCCGCTGCAGCGCGCCCAGCTGATGCTGCGGGCCTGCGCCCTGGTGCGCGAGCGCGCCGAAGCGATCGCCCGCATCATCACCCTGGAGCAAGGCAAGCCCATCGCCGACGCACGCAATGAAGTGGCGCGGGCCACGGCCTTCATCGAGTGGGATGCGGCGGAGGCACAGCGCCTGTACGGCAGCATGGTGCCGGCCGGGCCGCAGATGCAGCAGATGATTCTGAAGTTCCCTGTCGGACCCGTAGCCGCCTTCACACCCTGGAACGTGCCCCTGGGCTCGCCGGCGCGCAAGATCAGCGGCGCGCTCGCCGCAGGCTGCTCGGTGGTCATCAAGGCCGCCGAGGAAACGCCGGGCACGGCCTGTGCCATCGTGCAATGCTTCATCGATGCCGGTCTGCCGCCCGGCGTGCTGAACCTGGTTTTCGGCAACCCGGCCCTGATTTCCTCAACGCTGATCGCTTCGCCCGTCATCCGCATGGTGACGTTCACCGGCTCGGTGGCCGTCGGCAAGCACCTCACCCAGCTGGCCGCGGCCGTCATGAAGCCCGTGCTGATGGAGCTGGGCGGCCATGCGCCGGTGCTGATCGGCGCCGATGTGGATGCGGCGGCGCTGGGCCGGCTCGCCGGCAGCGCAAAAATGCGCCTGGCCGGCCAGGTCTGCGCTTCGCCCACGCGCTTCATCATTCACCGCAAGTCCTATGCCGCTTTCGTGGAAGCCTTTGCCAAGGTGGCGAGCGAATTGCGCGTGGGCGATGGCTTCGAGGCCGGCGTGCAAATGGGGCCGCTGATCAATGAGCGGCGCCTGAAAGCCATAGACGCCCTGGTGCAGGACGCCGTGGCCTGTGGCGCGCACGTCGCGGCCGGCGGCCAGCGCGTGGGCGAACGCGGCTTCTTCTACGCCCCGACCGTGCTCGCCGATGTGCCGGCCCAGGCCCAGGCCATGTCCACCGAACCTTTCGGTCCCCTGGCGCTGTGCGTTGCCGTGGACGACCTGGGCGAAGCCATCGCACTGGCCAACAGCCTGTCCGTAGGCCTGTCCGCCTATGCCTTCACCAACTCGCTGGAAGAAGCCGAGCGCCTGACGCGCGAGCTGGAGTGCGGCGGGCTGTCGATCAACCACTTCGGCATGAGCGGCGCCGACACGCCTTTTGGCGGCGTCAAGGAAAGCGGTATCGGCCGCGAAGGCGGTCCTCACAGCCTGGAAGCCTACACCTGCACGAAAACGGTGTTGCAGCGCACGGCGCGCGTTTGACAAGCCGCGGCAGTGGATTCGGAATTGACAGCCTCAAAAAGGAAATGAACATGCTAGTCCAAGAACTCGAACTGGAAACGACTTTGGCCCTGGATGAAATCAATCTCGCCGATCCAGATTTCTGGCTGCGCGATGACTTCCACGGTGCGCTCGCGCTGCTGCGCACAGAACGGCCGATTTCGTGGCACGAGCACCCTGCCTCCGGCAAAGGCTTCTGGGCCCTGCTGGACTACGACGACATTGCCGAAGTCGACAAGGACTGGGAAGCTTTCAGCAGCAAATACGGCGTGCGGGTCTACAACGATGCCGGCACCAAGGTCCGCCCCGGCACCGGTGCGCTGATCGAGCTGGACCCGCCCTACCATACGGTCAACCGCAAGCGCGTGAGCAAGGCGTTCATGCCGCGCCAGGTGGGCCAGATGGAAGGCTATGTGCGGGAACAGGCGCGCCGCCTGGTGTCTGAGTTGTCCGACGGACAGGAAATCGACTTCGTCAACGATCTGGCCGCCGTTCTGCCTTTCGAGATCATCAGCGACCTGGTCGGCATCGACCCCGTCGACCGCCCGCGTCTGCTGGAGCTGTCGAATATCGGCCGCTCCGAGCATGAGCTGGACTACCTCGACAGGCCAGAAGTCCAGCAGCAAGCCGTGCTGGATCTGCGGGAATACGGTGTCAATCTCGCCGCCAAGCGCTTGCTCGACCCCAAGGAAGACCTGATTTCCGAGCTGGCCAAGGTGCAGGTCGATGGCAAGCAGATCAGCAAGGAAGAGCTGGGCGGCTATTTTGGTCTGATGATCTCGGCCGGCAGTGGCACGACGCGCGCCGCGCTGTCGCACGGCATGCTGGCCTTCTCGCAGTTTCCCGAACAGCGCCGGCTGTTCATGACCGATCCCGTGGGTTTCGAGCGGACCATGGCCGAAGAGGTCATCCGCTGGGCGACGCCACTCAAGCACCAGGGGCGCGTGCTGACCGAGGACATCGTGTTCAAGGGGGTTCCGATGAAGAAAGGGCAGAAGATAGGCATGTGGTTCATCGCCTCCAACCGCGATCCACGGATCTTCCCGGACCCCTTCAAGTTCGACATCACGCGCGAAGTCAACCCCCACCAGAGCTTTGGTGCCGGCGGCCCCCATTTCTGCATGGGCGCACACATTGCCCGGCGTGAAATCTGGATGCTGCTGCAAGAGCTGTTCGCACGCTTCCCCAACACCCATGTGATTTCAGCGCCGGTGCGCGAGCGCTCCCTGCAATCGAATGGTTTCAAGAGCATGCAAGTGCGGATTGCGCGCTGACCCCCCCACCAGCAGAGCCTGTGTGACCTGGCGCCCGGTGCCGGCCACAGGCGCGGATGAATACCTTCATGGAAGTGAGAGACTATGCCTAACGTAACCTTCATCGATGCCGCCGGCAAATCGAAAGTCATCGATTGCGCGGTGGGAACCAGCCTGATGCGCTCGGCGCAACTCAATGGCGTCACGGGCATCTACGCGGAATGCAGCGGCCAGAAGATGTGCGCGACCTGCCACGTCTATGTGGCCGAGGAGTTCCTGCACACCCTGCCGGCGATCTCCGAGGATGAAAACGACATGCTCGACTCCACGGCCTCCGATCGCCAGCACAACAGCCGACTGTCCTGCGCCATCATCATCCAGCCAGAGCATGAGAATCTGGTGGTGCAGCTGCCGGAGTTCCAGCGATGAGCGGCGTCCTCATTGTCGGTGGGGGACACGGCGGTGTCGACCTGGCTTTTGGCCTGCGCGAGCGCGGCTACCAAGGGCCCATCACCGTGCTGGACAAAAGCGATTTTGCCCCCTATGAGCGCCCGCCCATGTCCACGTCCTGGATCAATGGCGACGCCGGCCCGCAGGAACTGTCCCTGCGTGGCCCCGATGCCTTCACGGCCGCGAACATCGACCTGCAGCTGGGCTGTGAAGTCCTGGGCATAGACCGCGACGAGAAGATCGTGGAGACCCGCCAGGGCCGCTTCGCCTATTCGACGCTGGTGCTCGCCCTGGGATCGAGCCCCAGACAGCTGCGGATTTCTGGCGCCGGCCTGGCGGGCATGCACCAGCTGCACACACTGGAGCAGGCCGTGGCATTGCGCGGCGAACTGGCCTCGGCCACCCGCGTGGGCGTCATCGGCGCCGGCTTCATCGGGCTGGAGCTCGCATCGTCGGCCGCCAAGCGCGGCCTTCCCGTGACCGTGATGGAGACCGCGGCGCGCGCCATGCCCAGAACCGCGAGCGAGTTCACCTCGGCCTACATGCGCGCGCGGCATGAAGAGGCGGGCACGGAATTCCGCTTCAACGCGACGGTGCAGGAGATCGTCGGCCCATCCGGCCGCGTCCAGCAGATCCAGCTGTCGGATGGTTCCCGCGTGGCGGCCGACCTGGTGGTGCAAGGCGTGGGAGCGATCGCCAATGGCAGCTGGGTGGCGGACATCGGCCTCGATTTTGACAACGGCATCGTCGTGGACAAGCACTTGCGCACCAGGGATGCGGACATATTCGCCATCGGTGACTGCGCGCGCTTCCAGGATGATGAAGGCACGGGCACGCGGCTGGAATCCATAGGCAATGCGGCCGACCATGCGCGACGCGTGGCCGCCACCATCGCCGGCACGCCGGTGCCCAAGCCGGATGTGCCCTGGTTCTGGACCCAGCAGGCGGGCGTGCGGCTGCAAATGGCCGGCCGCATCGACCGGGTCGAGGAATGGCTGCTCACAGGCTCCATCGCCTCGAATGCGTTCAGCGTGCTGGGCTGGCGTCAAGGCCAACTGGTCTACGGCGAATCCATCAACAGCGCCGGCGATCACGTCGCCATCCGCAAGCTGCTGGCGGACCACTCGGCCCCCACGCTGTCGCAGCTGCGGCCTGTCGCCGAGATGGGCTTGAAG
>JAMNYN010000409.1 GCA_023622805.1 Pseudomonadota bacterium
CGTTCGTGCCCGCGTAAATCGATGCCGCACGGTCGTTGAGATAGGCCGACATGGCGAACACCGCGTCTTCGGGCACGGGCAGGTCGCCCAGCAGGCACTCGGCCTGCGGCAAATCCACGGCCGCGTAGCGCCCGGCGATTTCCACGCCCAGCTCGGTCAGGCGTTGGCGCAGCTCGGAGCCCAGGATCTTGCCCATGGAGGGGCGGATTCCCGGCGGCTCGCCCCGCACCTGGGCGCGCAAGGCCTGCAGTTCCAGCGCTTCCACCGCGTCGATGGCGCAATCGGCTTCGGCCAGGCGCAGCGCCATGTCGCGGCCCTCGTCGCACGCGACTTCGCCCTCCCCCGTGGGCCAGGCCGCGCGCGCGGCTTCGCGCAGGCGCCGCAGCCGCCCGCGCAAACGCGGCGCCCACGAACTGCCGCGCTCGTGCGACAGCAGGTACTTGGCAATGCTCCAGCCCTGGTTTTCCTCGCCCAGCAGCGACGAGGCCGGCACGCGCACCTCGTCGAAGAACACCTGGTTGAGCTCGTGGTCGCCCGAAATGCTGATGATGGGCCGCACCGTGATGCCCGGCGCGTCGAGGTCGAAGCACAGAAAGCTGATGCCTTGCTGGGCCTTGCCGCTGCTGTCGGTGCGCACCAGGCAGAACATGCGGTTGGCCCAGTGCGCGTGCGTGGTCCAGATCTTGCTGCCATTGAGCACGTAGTGGTCGCCGTCGCTCTGGGCGCGGCACTGCAGGGAGGCGAGGTCCGAGCCCGACTGCGGCTCGGAGTAGCCCTGGGCCCAGTAGTCGGTGCCGTCGCGTATGCCTGGCAGCCAGCGCTGCTTTTGCGCCTCGGTGCCGAAGGCGATGATCACCGGCGCCACCATGCGCGTGCCGTTGGGCGCGAGCGGCGGCGCGTCGGCCTGGGCCAGTTCGCTGGCGAAGATGTAGTGCTGCATGGGCGTCCAGCCCGTGCCGCCATGTTCCACCGGCCAGCTCGGCACGCTCCAGCCCCGCACTGCGAGTATGCGGTGCCAGCGTATGCCTTCGTCGTAGTCGGCGAAGATGCCGGCACAGCGCCGGCCCGCCGTGCGCAGCTCGGGCGTCAGGGCTGTGTCGAGAAAGCTGCGTACTTCCGCGCGGAATGCGGTCTCTTCCGCGTCGAGTTGCCAGGCCATGCTCATTTCACCAAGGCCGGGGCGACGTCAAACACATGGTCCTTGAACTGCTCGCGCAGCTTGGTCTTGAGCAGCTTGCCCGTGGCCGTGTGCGGCAGCGCGTCGACGAAGACCACATGGTCGGGCAGCCACCACTTGGCCACGCGCTGGGCCAGAAAGGCCTGCAGCTCGGCGCCCGTCGCCTGGGCGCCTGGGCGCAGCACGGCCACCAGCAGCGGCCGCTCCTGCCATTTGGGATGGGGCATGCCTATGACCGCGGCCTCGGCCACCGCGGGATGGGTATTGGCCGCGTTTTCCAGGTCGATGGAGGAAATCCATTCCCCGCCCGACTTGATCACGTCCTTGGCCCGGTCCACCAACTGCACATAGCCGTCGGCGTCGACGGTCGCCACGTCACCCGTGGGGAAGTAGCCGTCGGCGTCGAGTACCGAACCACCTTCGCTCTTGAAGTAGCCGCTCGCAATCCACGGGCCGCGCACATGCAGGTGACCGAAGGCCTGGCCGTCGTGGGGCAGGCGCGCGCCCGCCTCGTTGACGATCTTCAGCTCGACGCCCCAGACGCCACGGCCTTGCTTCATCTTGACCGTGGTCTGCTCGTCCTTGGTCATGTTGCGGTGCTTGGGCAGCAGGTTGCCGATCACGCCGATGGGGCTGGTCTCGGTCATGCCCCAGCCCTGCACGAAGTCGGCGCCGAAGTCGCGCTCGAAGCGCTCAATCATGCTGCGCGGCGTGGCCGCACCGCCCACGCCTATGCGCTTGAGGCCCAGCGCCAGGGTGTCGATTTCCGGGTGGGCGTCGAAGTACTGGAACTGCATCAGCCAGACCGTGGGCACGGCCTGCGAGAACGTCACTTTCTCGTCGCGCATCAGCTCGTAAAGGCTTTCCCCGTCGAGCTTGAGGCCGGGCATCACCAGCTTGGTGCCCGCCATGGCCGCAGAGTAAGGCATGCCCCAGGCATTGGCGTGGAACATGGGCACGGCCAGCAGCAGCGTCATGTTCGAGTTGACGTTGAACGTATCGGGCGCGCATTCCATCAGCGAATGCAGCACCGTGGAGCGGTGCGAATACAGCACGCCCTTGGGGTTGCCCGTGGTGCCCGAGGTGTAGCACAGCGACGAGGCCGTGCGCTCGTCGAACACGGGCCAGGTGTAGTCCTCGCTCTGGGCGGCGATCAGCTCCTCGTAGCACAGCAGATTCGGCAGATCCACCTGCGGCATGTGGGCGCGGTCGGTCATGGCCACGAAGGTGTGCACGCTCTTGAGCTTGGGCGCGAGCTGCGCGACCAGGGCCGCGAAGCTGATGTCGAAGAACAGCACCTGGTCTTCGGCGTGGTTGATGATGTAGTCGATCTGCTCGGGAAACAGCCGCGGGTTCACGGTGTGCAGCACCGCGCCCGTGCCCGAGACGCCGTAGTACAGCTCCAGATGCCGGTAGGTGTTCCAGGCCAGCGTGCCCACGCGCTGGCCCGGCGTGACGCCCAGGGCCTGCATGGCATTGGCCACGCGCTTGGCGCGGCGCTGCACTTCGCGGTAATTGGTGCGGTGCACCGGCCCTTCCACCGTGCGCGTGACGATTTCGGTCTCGGGGTGGAAAGTGGCCGCGTGATCGATCAGCGACGAAATCATCAGCGGGCGGTCCTGCATCAGTCCGTGCATTGCTTGTCTCCTGTGGTCTTATGGGCCTGCGGCGTCATTTCACGGCGATGGTCTTGCCCACGGGCTCGAACTCGCTGCCGTTGAACTGCACCAGTTGCAGCGTGCTGAAAGGGAAGAAGTCGGTGGCCGAGTTGTTGAGCGTGATGCCCGGCAGCAGCATGGGCAGGGCCACGCCCTTGAAGCTGGTGGCCTGCTTCATCACGTTGGCGCGCGTGAGGTCGTCGCCCGCCGAACGCAACACGCTTTCCATGGACTGGGCCAGGTTGTAGCCGAACACCGCCATGGCATTGCTGACGTCCTCCTGCGGCGCGTACTTCTTCATGAAGGCCAGGAACTCCTTGGTGCCCGGGTCCTGGGCCCAGCGCGGCTGCACCGGGTCCTTGAAGAAGGCCATGGCCAGAATGCCCTTGGACTTGTCCAGGCCCGCAGGCTCCAGCGTGGCCTTGACGTAGGCCGCGACATAGCTGAGGTATTGCTGCGTGGGCCGCCAGCCTATGTCGTAGACCTTGCGAATCGCCTGGGCCGCGGCGCGCGCGCTGCTGAAGTTGACGAACACATCGGCGCCCGAAGCCTGCAGCCGGATGATCTGGGAGTCCACCGTGGGATCGCTCAGCTCGTAGGAGGCTTCGGCCACCACGCTCGCCCCGCCCTTTTCCGCCAGCGCGCTTTTCAGGCCCTTGAGCAGGTCCTTGCCGAAGTCATCGTTCTGGTAGAGCACCGCGACCTTGGCCTTGGGCAGGGTCTGCGCAATATTGCGGCCGTAAAGCCGGCCTTCGGCGATGTAGCTGGGCATGAAGGGCATGGTCCAGGGCGAGCCTTGGGGATCGTTGAAGCGATCGGCACCCACGCTCAGCAGGATCTGCGGCACCTTCTTGGTGTTCATGTAGCGCTGGATGGCGGCGTTGGGCGCCGAGCCCAGGTTGCCGTAGACCGCCAGCACCTCGTCCTGCTCGACCAGCCGGCGCACGGCCTCGGCGGTGCGCGGCGGCGAGTACTGGTCGTCATAGGTGATCAGCTTGACCTTGCGGCCCTGGATGCCGCCACGCTCGTTGATCATCGCGAAGTAGGCCTCGTTGACCTTGCCCAGGATGCCGTAGGCCGAGCCCGGGCCGCTGTAAGGCATGGTCATGCCCAGGCGGATTTCGCTGTCGCTGGCGCCGACGTCGTATTTCTTCTGGGCCAGCGCCGTGCGCGCGCCCAGGCCGCCGAAGCCGCCCAGTGCCAGGGTGGCGGCGGTGCGCTGCAGCGCCAGGCGCCGGGTGAAAGTGGGATGTGTTTTCAGCATGGTCTTCAGCGGCCCATCACCGGGCCCATGGGTTCATAACGCGTGCCAGCGAAGCGCAGCAGCTGCATGCGCTCGATGGGGTAGAAGTCGTCGGCCGAGGTTTTCACTTCGATGCCTGGATACAGCATGGGCAGGGTGAAGGACATATTCGCCGCGATCTTCATGAGGTTCTCGCGCGTGAGGTTGTCGCCGGCCTTGCGCAGCACGTATTCCAGCGTCTGCGCCGAGGAGTAGCCCAGCACGTTGAGCGAATCCGTCATGTCGCCGCTGGCGTAGTACTTGGCCATGAAAGCCTTGTAGTCCTCGAATTCCTTGGTGTTCTTCCAGCGCTCGTCCGACGGGTCGCGCAGGTAGTTCGCCGAAATCACGCCCTGGGCGTTCTCGAAGCCCGCCGGCTTCATCACGGCCGTGACCGAGACCGACACGCTGGACAGGTATTGCGTGGGCTTCCAGCCGATGTCGGCCGCCTTGCGAATCGCCTGGGCCGCGAACTTGGGCGTGGTGATGCTGAAGAAGACATCGGCGCCCGAGGACTTGAGGTTGACCATCTGGCTGTCTATGGTCGGATCGGTGACTTCATAGGTGGACTGCGCCACGACCATGGTCTTGGCCTTGGCGCCCAGGCCGTCGAGAAAGCCCTTGAGGTAGTCCTTGCCGAAGTCGTCGTTCTGCATCAGAACAGCGATCTTGCCGTCCGGCTTGGTCTTGAGAATGTGCTCGGCGTAGATCTGGCCTTCGGCCTGGTAGGTCGGCTGCCAGCCCATGGTCCAGGCGAAGCCCTTGGGGTCGCCAAAGCGCGTGGCGCCGGTGGCCACGAACAGCTGCGGCACCTTCTTGGCATTCATGTAGCGGCGGATCGCCATGTTGTGGGCCGTGCCCAGCGCGCCGAACAGCAGCAGCACTTCGTCCTGCTCGACCAGCTTGCGCGCCTGCTCCACGGTCTTGGACGGCGTATAGGCGTCGTCGAGCGAAATGAACTCGATCTTGCGCCCGTTGATGCCGCCTTCGGCATTGATCTTGTCAAACCAGGCGCTGGCCGACTTGCCAATGGTGCCGTAGGCCGAGACCGGCCCCGAGTACGGCACGATGTGACCGATCTTGATCGTGGTGTCGGTGGCGCCGGTGTCGTAGCGCTTTTGCGCTTGCGCCGTGAAAGCCGTGGTGGCTGCGAGCAGCAGCACGGCACTGGTCCGAAGAATGCTTCTGGACGGGGGGGAACGGAACACTTGCATGGCAGTCTCCTGGGTTGGCGCCTTGGCCGGCGTCTGCACGCATCGTAGGCAGCCGGCCCGGCGCGCGGCATCGTCGGAAAAGACGATTGAGGGCCGCCGCCTGGCGCCCGGCGGGTTCACTCGTTGAGCTTGAAGCCCAGTTCGTCGACGAAGCGCTTGTCGCTGGCCGTCTGGGTCACGGCGAAGCGGCTGTACTGCGCGGTGTCCAGGTGGGCGTAGGGCTGGCCCTGCACTTCCAGCGCCTTGAGAAACTGCGCATCGCTGCTGGCCGCGAAGAAGGCGTCGTGCAGCGTCTTCACCACCTGCGGGTTCATGCCCTTGGGGCCGGCCAGGCCGACCGGCGAGCGCACAGCGATGTCGTAGCCCAGGTCCTTGAGCGTGGGCACCTGCGGCCAGCGCGGCGTGCGCTGCTCGTCCATCACCGCCAGCAGGCGCAGCTTGCCGCTTTCCACCATGCTGCCCCAGCCGGCCTCGGTCATGACCTGGACATGGCCGCCCATCGTGGCCTGCAGCACTTCGGCCGCGCCCTTGAAGGGCACGTAGTTGAGCGAAAAGCCCGCGGCGCGCGCCAGCCGCGCAATGCCGATATGGCCGGAACTGCCCTGGCCTATGCCGCCGAAGGATATCTTGTCGGGCGCGGCCTTCACCGCGGCAATCAGCTCGGGCAAGGTCTTCCAGGGGGCATCCGCGGCCACCACCACGCCGAAGCTGTAATTGGTCACGCCGATGATGTAGCTGAAGTCCGCCACCGGGTCGTAGTTGACTTTCTGCACATGTGGCAGCCGAAACAGCGCCGCGGAAATCATGGCGATGGTGTAGCCGTCGGGGGCCGCGCTGCGCGCCATGGCCGCAGCCGCCAGCGTGCCGGAGACGCCGGGCTGGTTGACGATCACGATGGGCTGGCGCAGCGACTGCGAGGCCGCGCGCGCGAGCGCCCGCATCTGCACGTCGGTGGCGCCGCCCGCGGGGAAAGGCACGAGCAGCGTGATCGGCTTGACCGGGAATGCCGGCGCCTGGATGGACGCCTGGGCCGGCGCATAGGGCGACAGCGCGAGCAGGGCCGCGCCAGTGCCCAGCGCCGTGCGGCAAAAATCGCGCTTGCTGGGATCGGCCGAACGCTGGGGGGAATTCTTGGGCATGGTTCTTGTCTCCTGGGTGTCGTTGGCAAATTCTCGGCGTGCCTGCCGGAGCCCGCACTCGTCGAAAAGGATGAATTGCGCGCTGCAAATCGTCGATTCGGACGACAGCCAAGCGGCGCGCAACGCCCAAGAATCAAGCACAGCCGCCGCACAGCCCGCGCGCCCTCAAGCCTTTCTCGGAGACCGCCAGCCCATGGAACTCACCCAGCCCCTGCACAAGGCCTTGCAGGAAAAACCCCAGGCCACGGCCCTGGTCTGCGGCCCGCGCCGCAGCACCTTCGCCACCTTCGCCGACCGCGTCGCGCGGCTGGCGGCGGTGCTGCAGTCCCAGGGCGTGCAGCCTGGCGACCGCGTCGGCATGCTGGCGCTCAACTCCGACCGCTATGTCGAGTTCTTCTACGCCGCCTGGTGGGCCGGTGCCGTGGTCAACCCGGTCAACATCCGCTGGAGCGCGCGCGAAGTGGCCTACTCGCTCGACGACTGCGACACCCGCCTGCTGCTGGTCGATGCCCGCCATGCCGCGCTCGGCGCCCAGCAGCCGGCGCTGTCGCGCTCGCTGAAAACCCTGCTGTGGTTCGACGACGGCCCCGCGCCCCAGGGCCTGCAGGACACCGAAGCCTTGCTGACCCAGGCCCGGCCCGTGGCCGATGCGCGCCGCGGCGGCGCCGATCTCGCTGCCGTGCTCTACACCGGCGGCACCACCGGCCTGCCCAAGGGCGTGATGCTCAGCCACGCCAATCTCTTCGCCGGCCAGCTGTCGGCGAACATGGCGGCGCCGCGCCCCGTGGATGCGGTGGGCATCAACATCGCCCCCATGTTCCATGTGGGCGGCCTGGGCCTGACGCTGCAGCTCATGCAGCGCCTGTGCACCCAGGTCGTGATGCCGGCCTTCGACGAAGTCCGGATACTCGAGGCCATACAGAACGAGCGCGCCAGCGAGACCTTTCTGGTGCCGACCATGGTCAAGCGCCTGATCGAGCACCCGCGCTTTGCCGACTACGACACCTCCAGCCTGCAACTCGTGCTCTACGGCGCTTCGCCCATAGACGATGCGCTGCTGCTGCAGGCGCTCACACGCTTGCCGGGCGCCAGCTTCTGTCAGCTCTACGGCATGACCGAGCTTTCACCCGTGGTGAGCGTGCTGCCCGCCTGGTGCCATCAGCTGGACCAGCCCGCCCACCGCCGCCGCTCGGCCGGCCGGCCCGTGCCCATCGCCGAAGTGCGCATCGTCGACGGCACAGGCCGCCCCGTGCCCAACGGGACGGTGGGCGAAATCGT
>JAMNYN010000456.1 GCA_023622805.1 Pseudomonadota bacterium
TTGTGCGGCTGCTCGTGGGGGGGCAAGTGACCCGCGTGCGCGCGGTGACCGGCAACTGGGATCCGCAGCGCAACACGGAAGGCGCGTACTCCGCGCTGCTGTGGTTTGACAACGGCGCTTTTGCCAGCGTGACCTACAACGGCTATGGGCACTTCGACTCGGACGAGTGGAGCGGCTGGCGCGGTGAATTGGGGGCGGCCAAGGACCCGCAGGCATACGGCGCTGCCCGACGCCGTCTGGCCACCGTGCAAACCACGGCGCAAGAGACCGCGCTCAAGGCTGCAGGGACCTACGGCGGACCCACGTACAAGGCACAGGGAGCGCCAGCGGCGACAGGGCACCAGCACTTTGGGCCCATCGTGGTGAGCTGCGAGCAAGGCGATATCCGTCCCATGCCGGACGGTCTGTGGGTCTATGGGCATACAGCACGTGAGCATCACCCGCTGGATGCGCCGCGCGTGCCGCGTGCTGAAGTCATCGATGAGTTGCATGCAGCGGTCTTGCAGGGCAGCGCACCACTGCACGATGGACGCTGGGCGCGAGCCACCTTGCAGGTCTGCCTGGCGCTGCTGGAGTCGGCCGCAAAGAATCAGGAGATCGCGCTCGATCTGGGCTGAGGCTGTGCCATGTGCGGTCATCCAGACCTGGCCGCGGTCTCTGTGCGACCTTGCTTTTTCCGCGAGGGAAAAATGCGGTGGCGTGCCTGGCAATCAGGGGGCTTGGCTGGGGCCACCGTGAGCTACCATTGGCTTTTTCACGGCTTGCGAAAGACGGAGAAAGCCGAGGCCTCTTTTTCAAGGTCCACGATTTCTCCAGGGCATGCGCTAAAGCTGCCGCAAGCCTGCGCGAACCGATCCGGTACCCGCAAGTGCCGCTTCGCCTTCGCGAAGCTCCTCCAAGAGAAATCCGATGGCGACAAAGCAAATCCTGAAAGCTGCATCTCATAGTTCAGATGCCATGTTGAAGCACTGGCATGAAGGCGTGCCGAATGACCGAATGGCACATCTTGTCAAAGATGCCACCCGGGCCTTTTTGCGATCCCTGCAGGCGCGGCTTGCCGATCACAACGTGCAACTGGGGCATTGGACCTATCTTCGCGTCTTGTGGGAAGAAGACGGACTGACACAGAACGAGCTGAGCCTGCGCGTCGGAGTCATGGCGCCGACCACGGTGATCGCCCTGCGGTCGATGGAGTCCTTGGGCTATGTCGAGCGCAAGCAAAGCGTCGACAACAAGAAAAACATGTATGTGGTGCTGACGCCGGCCGGACAGGCCTTGAAGGACAAGCTGGTGCCGCTGGCGGAAGAGGTTAATGCGCTGGCGCTGGCAGGGCTCAAGGCCAGCGAAGTGGCGGCGACGCGAAAAAGTCTGCTGGTGATGATTGAGAACCTCGCCAGGGACGAGCGCGCTTTGGGCTGAAGCGCCGCGGCCCGGCCGGGGTGTCAGCAAGGGTGCGCCACGCCCTTGAGTAGAGATACTAGAGCGGGCAGCGTGATTCCAGCCAGGCAAGCAGCGCGGTCATCTGCTCCAGCGCTCCCGCATTCTCGGGTTCATCGCCCTCGGGCTCGAAGTAGTGCAGGCGGTTCGGGAAATCCAGAAAGGTCTTGTCCTGGCTCGACAGGGCATTGAAGATGGCGTTGGAGTGTGTGTGGGGATAGACGTCCAGATCGCGTCCCGCATGCACCACGACCACCGGTTCGGTCACGGACGGACCGGTCTTCAGAATATTGGCGTTGCTGCTCAGGCCGGACCAGGTGGAAAGCCATGCATCCGGGGTTTGCAGGCGCCCGAAACCCAGCAGCTGGAAGTTCATGACATCTGGTCTATCGCTCAGCAGGCTGCCGTAGCCGCGCGGGGTAGGGTCGATGGTGTTGTCGACGTAGTGCGGGTTGGCCATGGTCCGGTAGGTCACCAGAACCGGAGTGAAGGTCGCTTTTTGCATGGCCGAACGCTGCAATGCGAGCGGAGCGGACTCGAATCCAGGCATGTTGCACAGCTGCTCGCCGCGATCCCTCTCGGCCAGCATGGCATGGGCCATCTGGTCGATGCGCGCCACGCGCGCGAGTTGGGCCTTGCGGTAGCGCGCAATGAAGTCGCGGTCGTAATGCGTCCACTGCGGGGCGGGTTTGAAGCCGTTGGCCGGGTCATACATGTCCAGCGCCGGGTCGGTCAGCATGGGGTTGTGTTCGTCCAGCACCGAAGGATCAATCGTTTCGTTGATGATCAGTCCCTGGCCGGTATGCGCCGCCGAGATCATCATGGCGTCGAACGCCGGCATGGACACTTCGGCCAGAGGCACCGGCTTGCCGGCCGGCGTGCGCTGCAGGCGCTCGCCAGGGCTCAGCTTGGCCTGCTGCTGATAGAAGCAGCCCAGTGAGCCGCCGCCGGAGTTGCCGAGCCAGACGACCTTTTCCACGCCGCACTCGTCCTTGAGCCAATTGACGTAGGCCGCGATGTCCATCAGCAATTGCTCATGCACGCAGTTCACATCGTTGTTGAGTGAGCGCATGTTCGCGCCGACACACAGGTAACCGGCGCGCAGCAGCGCGGGAAAGGCGTAATGCTGCGAGAAATCGACGCGCGGGTGCGCGGCAATCACTGCGACCTTGGGCCTGGGATTGGATCGGGGTGTCCATTTCAGGCCGCGCACCTGCACTTTGTCATGCGTGGTCAACAGCAGGGGCTCGCAATCGGCGAAGTCTTTGACGGGCTCGCGAAAACGGATCCAGCTGGCACGCCAATAGGTGGAGGAAAGCAGCCTTGAGGCCATGGGATGTGTCCTTCGTAGGGGAAAATTCATTGTCAATGGTGCCGGTATTTCGGCGGTGCCAGCTGCGTTCGCTGGTCTGAAGCCGAACGCCTGCTGGCAAGGGGAAACGCAAAATTCAGAACATGTGGCGCACGCCCAGGTCCAGACCGGTGGAATTGCCGTTGGCGCGTGCGGCGGGTGCGCCTGGCGCTGCGGTGGCGGTGGCCCCGTTGCTGTTCTTCACGTAGCCAACGGCCGTGTAGAGCGCCGTGCGCTTGCTCAGGTTGTACGCATAGCCGAGCGAGATTTTCTTGGCCATCGGCGAAAGCAGGTTGTTGTCGATCTTGTATTGAGAATACGCGGCCTTGAATTCGTGCTGCCGGAGCGGAACGATCACCCCCACGTTGAAACCCCGGGCCTTGAGCGCACCACTGCGGTCATCATTGACGACACCCGTGAGCTTGCCGGCGCCGAAGTTCCAGATCGCGCCGACCGTCGTCTGGCGCGTGTTGGCGCCGACGTATTTGGTGTCGCTGGTGCTGGCCGTGACTTCCAGCGTATCGAACGCATAGCCCAGGCGGATGCCGACTCCCGTGCCGTCCTTGCTGTTGGCGCTGCCGCTGGCATTTTCGCCCATGTAGTACATGAGATGACCGATGAAGCCGGGCCCGGGACGCGTCAACAGGCTGATGCTGTTGGAAGCGCGCACACCGGTCGGCCCGGTGATGAGGGAGTTGAAGGTCTGGCTGGCACCGACGCCGACGTTGAAGAACGGGTCGTAGTACGTGGTCGTGAGGATTTGCGGCACCAGATCGCGGCCGATCCGCAGTTCGCCCCAGGGGGCATACAGGCTCACGCTGGAGCGACGTCCAAACGTCAGACCGCCTGCTGGGGTGGCGCCCGAAGCCTGGTTGTTGGTGTTGCTGCCGCCGCCCGTGCCGGAGTCGATCAGCAGCGCGCCTTCCAGCCAGAATCCGGCCGAGTAACCACCGCCAAGATCTTCCGTCCCGCGCAGGCCGAAGCGCGAGGTGTTCAAGCCGCCGCTGGCCAATTGCGTGACGGATGTGGCGCCGGAATTGCTCACCCGGCGTGCGGTGACGTCAGCGATACCGAAGAGGGTGACGGAGGATTGCGCCAGGCCCATGCCTGCGCACAACACACCCAAGCTTCCTACTAGCAACTTTTTCATCATGTCTCCAATTTTTTACGGGGGTCTCGACGATGTGCCCGTTCCGCTTTGGAGGCGGACACGCATCGTCGGTGCCGTGTGGACCGGCAGCCGAGTATTGATGCGAATATTGTTATAGACCTCAGGATTTATACTTAGTCATCGAATTAAATTTCGCCGGAATTTCCCTGCTGGATCGAGCGCGCAAGAGGGGGTGCATATGGCATATGGCATGCGCCGAATGCGCGCGAGGACGGACAGCGACACCCAGGTGATCGCACCTGGGTGTCGCTGTCTAAAGAAGGCAATGCGGGCAGGCCCTAGGCTGCCGTGAAGCCCGCGTCGGTGGCCAGCACGCTGCCCACGCAGGAGCCCGCGCCATCGCTGCAAAGCCACAGGATGGATGCGGCAATTTCCTCGGGCGTGCTGTAGCGGCCGAGCGGGTAGCTGGCGCCACCATTGGAGGCCAAACGCTCCACATTGCTGGCAATGCGCTGGGCCATCGGCGTGGCGACGCCTGCGGGGCAGATGGCATTGACGCGCACGCCCTGCCTGGCGTACTGCAGTGCGGCGCTGCGCGTGAGTCCTATCACCGCGTGCTTCGAGGCCGAGTACGTAGCGCAGCGCTGCGAGCCCACCAGGCCGGCCGCAGAACTGACGTTGACGATGGCACCGCCGCCGGCTTGCTGCGTCATCTGCTGGATCTGCGCCCGCATGCAGTGCCAGACGCCGCGCAGATTGACATCCATCACCCGCTCGAAAAGATCGTCGGTTTCGCTCAGCAGCGCACCCGCCGTGCCTTCCACGCCGGCGGCATTGGCGGCGAAGTCCAGGCTGCCGCGCATGCGCACCGCCATTGCCACGGCGGCGCCCACGCTGTCTGCCTGGCGGACATCACATGGCACGGCGCCACCATGGCCGCCCAGGCGTCGAATTTCCTCAAGGACCTCGGACGCAGCCGCTGCATTGCTGTCGGCCAGAACCACCCAGGCTCCGGCCTGCGCGAACGCTAGAGCGCAGGCTCGGCCTATGCCCGAGGCGGCACCCGTGACCATGGCCGTCTTGCTGCTGAAGTCGAAGCGCGCGTTCATGGGCAGACGTGGATCTCGCTGAAGTGCCTGATCGGTTGCAGGTCGGTGTAGTTCGCCACATCTTCGCGAATCCGGGGCTGGTGGGGCTCGAGCGCGGACTGGAAATCCTCGATGCTGTGGCAATAGAAATGTGCCATGGCCACATAGGCGGGCGCTTGGCCGGAAGCGCCTGGTGCGATGCCGCGGTCCACCTCGCACCGCAGGCAGGCCGTCCCTAGGAATTTGCGCACCATGGGCACATGGGAGCGGAGGTAGTAGTCGAAGTCGAAGCGCGCACCTTCGCGGTGGGCATACATGACCGTGATCTTGATCATCTTCATCGCCTTATTGGGGAATCACCACACCGGAGCGCTGGACCAGCGAGGCCCAGGTTTCCATATCCTGTTTCATTGCCGGACCGAATGCAGGCCCGCCAAGCCAGTTCATGTTGACGTCCAAGGCATCGAGCCGCTTTTTCACCAGCGGATCTTCCACGATGGTGCGCAGCTCCGCCGTCAGGCGGGTGGCGATGGGCGCGGGCAGCTTGGCCGGTGCCAGGAAGCCATACCAGCCGCCTGTCCAATTGACGTCCTTGAACCCCAGCTCCAGGAAGGTGGGGACATTGGGCAAGGAGGGGGCTCGACTGGGGGCAATGACGCCGAGCGCCTTGAGCTTGCCGCTTTCGATGTAACCCCGCGCGGTCGCCACGGTGAGCAGTGCCATATCGATCTGCCCGCCCATCAGATCCGTCAGGGTGTTGGGCTCGCCTTTGTAGGGGACGTTCATCATGCCGAGCTTGCTGCTCTTGTTGAACACTTCCATGATGACCTGCGGTCCCGTGGCCGTGGTGCCGAAAGTCCATTGCTTTCCTGGCGCCTGACGCAGCAGATCGGCCATCGAATTTACGCCCAGGCCAGCGCGCGCCACCAGTACGGTGGCCGCCGCGCCCAGGCGTGCAATCGGCGTGAAGTCGTTGATGGGGTCGTAGCCCATGTCCTTGAACTGCACTGGCGCCTGGATGTGCTGCGTCAAGGTAAAGAGCAAGTTGTATCCGTCGGCGGGCGCACGCGCGGCGGCAACCGTGGCGATGGCGCCGTTGCCTCCAGGCTTGTTCTCCACAATGATGGCCTGCTTGAGCTGTTCCGACAGGCGCTGGCAGAACTCGCGGGCCAGCACGTCGCCCGTGCCGCCTGCGGGCAGCGGTGTGATGACGCGAATGGGGCGGCGCGTCGGCCATTGCTCGTCTGCTGCAAAGGCATCAAGAGCGACTGCGGCAGCAGACGCGCCGAGGAGAGAGATGAATTGACGTTTTTCCACTTTCAAGTTCTTTCGTATAGATGCGATGAAGCGGCTCGCTGCCTGAGCCAGGCGGTGCCTGAATTGCAACGAGAAGCAGCGTGGAGTAGAGGCTGTTCCCCGATGAATATTTAGCTTGATAACAATAATAGGCATCCGGCATTGAATTGATTTGCGGGTAAATACTTAGTTATCTAACTAAATTCAATGGCTTGCCGGAAGCTGGAAAACCCATGCTTCTTCGATCTTCAGGAGGCTGTCCAAGGCCATAGTCCAATGCATCCGGACACTTCGAAAGAGGACATGGTGCGCAGGAAAAACAAAGCAACGCGCAGAGTATTTGACACAGCTTTCAAGTTGCGAGTGGTGAAGATGATTCGGGAGGGGGCTGGGTGCCAGCCAGGTCTGCAAGGACCTGAATCTGGTCGATAGCGCTGTTCGGCGTTGGCCGGTGCAGTTCGATGAGGAGGCCGCCGGTGGTGCCGGCATCGGCAAGCCGCAGCCTTCTTCGCCCAGGGAATCCAGTGATGCCCGTGTTGCTGTCGGTGCCATCAACCGCGAAGAGGACCATCTCTTGGTCAGTCAATGGTGTCGTGCTGCTGGGCAGCAGCCGCGCCGGCTGGTACGCAGTATCGGTCTGCTGAACTACTGAACCGACGCAGCCCTTATCGGTATGTTCGAAAAAGCTTGAGCACGACATCCAGGCGTTGAGTCACACAGGGGGCGGAGCATCAAAGCGGGCAGTGCGGTTGTCTGCTCGATGCCCTATGAACCACCAGTGTCCATTGAATATGGATCAGGTGCTCCCAGTACGATTCGCCGCCGGTTTCGATGCTGTGGTCGAGCTTGGATCAAGGGCAACGTTTCGGTGCGCAATAGCTGGCGCACAAGTAAAAATGCCACTCTCGGGATCAAGAGTGGCATTTTTGGAGGCTCATAGTGAGCAATGTAGTGCAAGGGGCGCTGTTTCGCGCCCAGTGCAGGAGGCGCCGTCAGGCCTGGGGCGCTGCGGGCTCGTCCGCTGCCGCATCGGCCTGGGATGGCTCGGCGGCTGGGGCGCCGTCTTCGGCCAGGGCCTGGCGCACGCCGGCCTTGTCGCCGGCACCGGCGAACTGGCTGTACTTGCCCAGCAGGCTGACCAGGTGGCCATAGACGCGGGGGTTGCCGGCCATGCATTCACGCTGTTCGAGGAAGTCGGCTTCACCGGTGAAGTTGCCCACCAGACCACCGGCTTCGGTAACCAGCAGCGAGCCTGCTGCCACGTCCCAGATGCTCAGGCCGGTATGGAAGAAACCGTCATTGAAGCCGGCTGCCACTTAGGCCTGTGCCAGTGCCGCGGCACGTGGCGTGCGCACGCCGGCCACGCGGGGCATGACGTCGGTCAGCTTGGCCTTGTGGGCCTTGAAGTTGTCGCCCTGGCGGAAAGGGAAACCCGTGGAG
>JAMNYN010000685.1 GCA_023622805.1 Pseudomonadota bacterium
GACGCCAAATTCCCGGGCCCCGAAATCGGCGGCTCAAGGGTTGTTACCCATGCGCAGACAGCAGGCCACCTACTGGAGCGCAATATCCAATCTTCGACAGTTCATGTAGGAATTTATCCTACAAGCCCCCTGGCCGAACCAGACAAACGGCAGCTCCCTCACCTGACTTAAATTTTGATTGGGCCTGTTTAACAATCCAATTCAACAGATCGCGACACCAGACACCTCCGGTTTTTGTGCTCTGTGTTGCCCTGATGGACTTGAAAAGGATTACCCCATGACGAACGAACAATTGCTTGCTGAGATCCGTGAAGCCAACCTCACTTACCTGATGTTGGCCCAGACCCTGATTCGCAAGGACAAGGCAGAGGCCGTGTTCCGTCTGGGCCTGAACGAAGAGGCGGCGGACATCCTGACTGCCCTGTCTTCGGCACAAGTCCTCAAGCTGGCATCGCGCAGCACCCTGCTGTGCAGCTTCCGCGTCGACGACGAACTGGTCTGGAGCCTGCTGACCAACCACTCGTCCAACAAGATCGCCAACGACGCCACCAACACGCTGCACGCCAACATCCTGATGGCCAGCCGCGTTTCGGAAGTGCTGTAAGCCGCGCTCGCCGCCGCCCGCACCGTCCCCGCCTCTTATTCCGCGAAAGTCCTGCACCATGTCCGTCACCACCAAAAGCGTTCTCAACGAATCCAAGCAGATTGAACGCGCTGCCATGCTCATCGAAATGGGCGCGCGCATGCAAGTGCTGGAGTCGGAAACCACACTGTCCTACGAACGCCTGATCCGCCTGTACAAGGAGATCGCTGGCAAGTCGCCATCCAAAGGACAGCTGCCGTTTTCGACCGACTGGTTTCTGACCTGGCAGGAAAACATCCACAGCTCGCTGTTCCTCAACATCTACGAATACCTGTCCAAGGGCGTGAGCCTGGACACGGCCGAACAGCTGACCAAGGCCTACCGCCTGTACGCCGAGCAGATCGAGACCGCCGGGCTGGACCCGCTGCTGTCCTTCACCCGCGCCTGGCGCCTGGTGAAGTTTGTCGATGCCAACATGCTCACGCGCACGCCCTGCTCCACCTGCAAGGGCCAGTTCGTGACCGAACCCTACGAGAACGCACGCCACTACCAATGCGGCCTGTGCAACCCGCCCGCACGCGCCGGCAAGAGCAAGAGCGCCGGCGCGCTGATGCTGCACTGAGCGTTTCGCCAGCTGTCCTCAAAGCCCCGATGTTCGGGGCTTTTTGCATTCTTCAGCCCGACTGCAGCTGCGCGCAGGCCGCTCGCAAGGGCGCGAGTTGCTGGCAGACCAGCACCAGCGGCGTGAGCACCGGCATCAGCGGATCGGTGGGCGCATCGCCGCACTGCTCCAGCGCCTGCGCCAGTTCCGCGCTGCGCCCGTCTTCCGCGGGCAGCGGCTGGCGGGTCTTCAAGGCCTGGGCCATCTGCTCCAGGAGATCGGCGGCATGGCGCCCCGCTTCGACGGCCAAGGGGTGGCTCTCGCTCTGGAACAACTGCTCGCGGTGGGCGCCCAGCGCCGAAAGGTAGTTGAGCAGGGTGTGGGACAGCAGCAGCAACTGCATGCCCACGCGCGCATGGCGGCGCACGGCGCGCGGCTCGAGCAGCAATTGCGCCAGGGCCGTGGACAGGGCCGCATCCGCGTTGTGGGCGTTGCGGCGCGCCAGCCGGTAGTCGAGGTCGTCGTCCTTGCCGGTCGCGTACTGCGACATGATTTCGCGCAGGTAGGCCGCATGCGCCGCAATCGCCTGCGCCACCAGCAGGTGCAGGCGCCGGCCCTGCCAGTCGGGCAGCACCAGCAACATGGCCGCCGTGGCGATGGCCGCGCCGAGCAGGGTATCGATCAGCCGCGGCCAGATCAGCGCATAGGCGTCGCCCGTGGTCTGGTGAAAGCTCAGCAGCACCAGCAAGGTGATGGCTGCCGTGGCCGTGACATAGCGCTGGGTGCGGGTGACGAAAAACAGCACGCCCGCGGCCACGACGATCAGCGACTGCAACGCCAGGCCGGGAAACAGCCGCAGCAGCGCCCAGCCCGCGACCAGGCCGATGACGGTGCCCAGAATGCGCTGGGAGACCCGCGCCAGCGTCGCCCCATAGGTCGGCAGGCAGACGAACAAGGTGGTCATCACGATCCAGTAGCCATGCTCGGGATCGGTGAACTGCATGGCGGCAAAGCCCGCGGCCAGCGCCAGCGACAGCCGCAGCGCATGGCGCAGCAGCGGCGCGCTCGGATGCAGCTGGGCGCGGATACGGGCCCAGGCTTCGGTCAGCGAGCGCGGGCGGCGATTGAACAGGCTGGAGTCGGCCAGCTGGCTGCCGCCCGTAGGGTGCGCGGCCGCGGCCAGTTGCGCGTCCAGCGTGGCCAGGTTGCGCACCAGGGCGCGCAGAGAACGCAGCGGCCGCTGCCAGGCGGGCTGCTGCTGCGCCTCGAGGTAGTCGATGGCCGCGCGCAGGTCTTCCATCGCCCGCGCGCCTTCGGCATCCGGCGCAAAAGGCACACGCTGGCGCAGCGCCTCGGCCAGTTGGCTGCAGGCCGCGCCCTGTAGACTCAGCACCCGCTGGCAGCGGTACAGCACATCGCTGTGGAACAGCAACTGCGCCCATTCGTTGTAGCGGTAGTGGGAGGAGCTGGCCCGCTCGTGGATGTCCTGGGCGATGAAATACAGGTTCATGTGGCGCAGCATCTCGCCGCTGACCTGCTGGCGCGGCTGCGGCCCGAGGCGGCTGAACAGGCTTTCCTTGACCTGGTTCAGGCAGGCCACGACCTGGCCATTGGTCTGGGCCAGGGCCATGCGCCGGCGCTCCAGGTCCACCGCCCGCACCGGCTCGAACAGGCTGGCCTTGAGCCGCAGGTAGGCGCCGAGCTGAGCATACAGCTGGGCCAGGTTCTGCCGCACCGGCGCATGCGGAAACAACGCGCACCAGCCCACGGACAACAATCCGTACCAGGCCGCGCCCGCGACCAGCAGCGCCGGCACGGGCCAGGCGCCAGGCCGCGCATGCGCTGCGGCCGCGCCCGGCGCCATGCTGATCGCGGTATACAAGGCCAGGATCACGGCCGCCGAAGCAATCGCCCGGTAGCGCTCGCCCATGGCGCCGAGCAGGGTGAACGCGAAAGTGAACAGCAGCAAGGCCGCGGCAAAACCCAGCGGCCAGGGCTGCAGCGCCTCGACGGAAAAGGCCACCAGCGCAAAACACGCCAGCGTGGCGACCAGGGCCCGGCAGCGACCGCGCCAGCTGTCGTCGGTCTCGGCCAACGCGCTGGCGATGATGCCCAGGAACAGCGGCATCACCTGGGGCAGGCGGTCCAGCCACCAGCAAAGCGCCATGGCCCCGCCCAGCGCGATGCACACCCGCAGGCCATAGGCCCAGCTCCCCTGCGCCAGCGTGCGCTTCAACCAGATTCCGACGTCAGTGGCCACTGTTCTTCTCTTTCATTCACACCCCCCCAGCCCACGCAAATAACGTGCCCAGCTCAGGGGCAGCGAGAAAGCGGCGCCAGCTGCTGGGGTATTCCTTTCCACGCTGGCACCACCCACAGCCCGCACAACTGGCGCGGTCCAACATGGGGACACCGAGCAAGGGCCGCCCCGCAGCGATGGTGTCGTCCCTGGCCGGGCGCCCCCCTCCACCGCAGGATGAGAGGGGGAAGCGCCGAAGGCGCTCAGGGGGTGTCACCCAGTGTTCCGCAATCCCGCCGCGATGCCGTTGATCGAGATATGGATGCCGGTCTGCACGCGCTCGTCGCCCTGGCCCGCGCGCCAGCGCCGCACCAGCTCCACCTGCAGGTGGTGCAGCGGATCGATGTAGGGGAAACGGTGACGGATGGAGCGCGCCAGCGCGGAGTTGTGCGCCAGGCGCTGCTTGTCGCCGGTGATCTGGGTCAGCGCTTCGGCCGTGCGATGCCATTCGGCCTCGATGGCCTCGAAGATGCGCCGGCGCACGCGGGTGTCGCTGACCAGCTCGCTGTAGCGCGAGGCCAGCGCCAGATCGCTCTTGGCCAGCACCATGTCCATGTTCGACAGCAGGGTGCGAAAGAACGGCCACTGCCGGTACATGCGCTGCAGCAAGGCCATCTGCGCCTTGGCGTCCTTGCCTGGCTGCTGCAGAAAGTCCTGCACCGCCGCGCCAAAGCCATACCAGCCCGGCAAGGTCAGTCGGCACTGGCCCCAGCTGAAGCCCCAGGGAATGGCGCGCAGGTCTTCGATCTTCTGCGAAGGCTTGCGCGACGCCGGGCGCGAGCCGATGTTGAGTTCGGCGATTTCGCGGATCGGCGTGCTGCCGAAGAAATAGGAGGTGAAGCCCGGAGTCTCGTAGACCAGCGAGCGGTAGGCCGACATGCTGGCCTGCGACAGCTGGGCCGCGGCCGCGAGGAAAGCCGGCGTCGCCGACTTGGTGGGCTGCAGCAGCGTGGCTTCGAGCGTCGCCGCGACCAGGGTTTCGAGGTTGCGCCGGCCGATGTCGGGGTTGGCGTACTTCGAGGCGATGACTTCGCCCTGCTCGGTCAGACGGATCTGGCCGCGCACCGTGCCCGGGGGCTGGGCCAGGATGGCCTGGTAGCTAGGACCGCCGCCGCGTCCCACGGTGCCGCCACGGCCATGGAACATGCGCAGCCGAATGCCATGGGTCGCGGCCAGCTCGTCGAACAGCTCGACCAGCGCGATCTCCGCGCGGTACAGCTCCCAGTTGCTGGTGAAGATGCCGCCGTCCTTGTTGCTGTCGCTATAGCCCAGCATGATGTCCTGCTCGCCACCCGAGCGCTGCACCTGGGCCGCCACGCCGGGCAACTGGTAGTAGGCCCGCATGATGGGCGCGGCGTTGCGCAGGTCTTCTATGGTCTCGAACAGCGGCACCACGATCAGGTCCGAGCGCCCGTCGGCGTCCAGCGTGCCCTGCATCAGGCCGACTTCCTTTTGCAGCAGCAGCGCTTCGAGCAGGTCGCTGACGGTTTCCGTGTGGCTGATGATGTAGTGGCGTATGGCCTGATCGCCATAGGCCGCGCGCATGCGCCGCGCGGTTTCGAAGATCGCCAGCTCGCTGCAGGTGTGCGCCGAGTACTGCACACCCATCACGCGCAGCGGGCGCGCGTCTTCGAGCAGGCGCACCAGCAGGGCCTGCTTGGCATGTTCTTCCAGGCCGCAGTAGTCGGGCTCCAGCCGGGCCGTGGCCAGCAGCTCGGCGACCACGGTCTCATGCTGGTCGGAGCTCTGGCGCAAGTCCACCGTCGCCAGGTGAAAGCCGAACACCTGCACCGCACGGATCAGCGGATGCAGGCGCTGCGCGGCCAGCGGCCCGCCAGGGTGGCTGCGCAGCGACTGGGCGATCACCCGCAGGTCGGCCAGGAAGTCCTCGGCGCAGGTGTAGCCGTTTTGCGGCGCCACCGCGTGGCGCGCCGCGTCCCCCCCGGTCAGCGTCTTGAGGCTCGCGGCCAGGCGCGCGTAGATGCCGGTGAGCGCACGGCGGTAAGGCTCGTCGCGGCGGTGCTCGCTGGTGTCGGGCGAACTCTCGGCCAGGGCCTGCATTTCGGGCGTCAGCTGCACCAGGTGCGCCGACAGCGACAGCTCGCCGCCCAGGTAATGCACTTCGGTCAGGTAATGACGCAAGGCCACATCGGCCTGGCGGCGCAGCGCCAGCTGCAAGGTGTCGGCCGTGACGTTCGGGTTGCCGTCGCGGTCGCCGCCAATCCACTGGCCCATGCGCAGGAAGTTGGCCACGGGCAGATCGCCCAGCTCCTGCTCCAGCTCGGCGTAGAGCTTGGGAATCTCGCGCAGGAAAGTCGCTTCGTAATAGGTCAGCGCGTTCTCGATCTCGTCGGCCACCGTCAGCTTGGTGTAGCGCAGCAGGCGCGTCTGCCACAGCTGGGACACGCGGGCGCGCAGCTGGGCCTCGTTGTCGGCCAGGGCGCGCGGCGTGAGCGCGTCCTTGGCGCTGTTGTAGAGCTGGGCGCGGTCGCTGATGTCGTCGCGCGCCGCCAGCAGCTGGGCGATGTCGCGCTCGGCCGACAGAATGCTGTGGCGCTGCACTTCCGTGGGGTGGGCGGTGAGCACCGGCGACAGATAGCTCTTGGCCAGGGTCTCGGAGATCACGCTGGGCGCAATGCCGGCCCAGCGCAGGCGCGCCAGGGCCACGCCTATGCTGCCCTCCTGGGTATTGCCCGCGCGCTCGTGCAAGGTGCGGCGGCGGATATGGTGGCGGTCTTCGGCCAGATTGGCCAGATGGCTGAAATAGGTGAAGGCGCGGATCACGCTCACGGTCTGGTCGCCGCTGAGGCTCTTGAGCAGCTTCTTGAGCTGCTTGTCGGCATCGTGGTCGGCATCGCGCCGGAACGCCACCGACAGCTGGCGCACCTGCTCCACCAGCTCGTAGGCGGCGACGCCATCCTGCTCGCGAATCACGTCACCCAGGATACGGCCCAGCAGGCGAATATCCTGAATCAACGGCCAGTCTTTGTCAGTCTTGCGACCGGCCTTGGTGGTTGAAAGCTCGTTACTCTTGCGCGAAGGGTGGGTCATGGAGATATTTCCTGGGGCGGATCTATTGCAGCGCAGCATGCTAGCATTCCCCGTTGCCTTGAGGCCACTGCCATGAACACCGCTACACCCCCCAATTCTCCCCTTGTGATCGCAACGCGCGAAAGCCGCCTGGCCATGTGGCAGGCCGAGCATGTGCAAGCCCGGCTGCAAAGCCTGGGCCACGCGGTGACGTTGCTGGGCATGACCACCAAGGGCGACCAGATTCTCGACCGCTCGCTGTCCAAGGTCGGCGGCAAGGGCTTGTTCGTCAAGGAACTGGAAGTCGCTCTGGAAGAAGGCCGCGCCGACATCGCCGTGCATTCGCTCAAGGACGTTCCCATGGAACTGCCCGAAGGCTTTGTGCTGGCCTGCGTGATGGAGCGCGAAGATCCGCGCGATGCCTTTGTCTCGCCCCACTACGCCAGCCTTGACGACCTGCCCCAGGGCGCCACGGTCGGCACGTCCAGCCTGCGCCGCCAGGTGCTGCTGCAGGCCTTGCGCCCCGACCTGAAGATCGCGCCCCTGCGCGGCAACCTCGACACCCGTTTGCGCAAGCTCGACGACGGCCAGTACGACGCCATCGTGCTGGCCGCGGCCGGCCTCAAGCGCCTGGGTCTGGGCGAGCGCATCCGCACCGCCTTCGCCACCGACGACATGCTGCCCGCCGCCGGTCAAGGTGCTCTGGGCATTGAAGTGCGCGCCGACCGCGCCGACCTGATCGCCGCCCTGGCCCCGCTGGCCCACCAGCCCACCTGGCTGGGCGTAGCCGCCGAACGTGCGGTCAGCCGCAGCATGGGCGGCAGCTGCTCCATGCCCCTGGCCGCCCACGGCGTCTGGCACGGCGACCAACTGCACCTGCAGGCTGCCTGGGGCGACGTCGACGGCCAGTTGGCACTGGTGCAGGTAGACGACAACGCCACCGTCACCACCCTGGCCCAGGCCGAAGCGCTGGGCGAATCCGTCGCGGCCCAGCTGCGCGCCAGTGGCGCCCGGTCGGTTCCCAACACTTGAGCCGCGTGCGCAAGCCCATGCGCCCGGTCCGCGTCCTCGTCACCCGCCCCGCGGCCGACGCCCAGCTGTGGGTTGAGCAGCTGCGGGCGCACGGCATTGAAGCCACCGCCCTGCCGCTGATCGATATCGGCAGTTGCGAACCCGCGCCCGCC
>JAMNYN010000215.1 GCA_023622805.1 Pseudomonadota bacterium
AACGCCAGCTCGTGGGACTGGCCCGCGTGCTGATGGCCCGCCCCCGGGTCTGGCTGCTGGACGAGCCCACTGCCTCGCTGGACGGCGATGCCGAGGCGCGGGTCTGGCAGCAGTTGCAGCAGCAATTGCGCCCCGAAGACATACTCATCGTCGCCACGCACAGACCCATGGCCGCCATGGCGCTGGCCACCCGCGTCATCGTGCTGCAGCAAGGCGAAGTCAGCCGCGACGGCCGCCCCGAGCAGGTCGTGCCCGGCCTGATGGCCCGTGCGGCAGGTGCGGGCGGCGGCCCGGTCGCGGCCCCCGCCACTGGCGCGCCGCAACAGTCCCCGGGCCTGCGGCTGCAGCAAGTGCGTGTACAGCCCCAGGCCCCGGCCGCAACGCCTGGCGCCATGGCTGCCCAGGCACAGGAGTAATGCATGTCCATAGACCTGTTTGACGATGAGCGTTCCGACGCAGCCCGCGTACAACGCCTGAAAAATTACCACCATAGCCGTGCAGCCGCGGGCCTTATCTGGGCCATTGCGCTGGTGCTTGCCGGCTTCGCGCTGTGGGCCATGTTCTTTCGCATCGACGAAGTCGCCAAGGCGCGCGGTGAAGTCATTGCCAGCAGTCGCGTGCAGATCATCCAGTCCGTGGACGGCGGGGTGCTGGCCGAGCTGAACGTCAAGGAGGGCGATCAGGTGCGTGCCGGCCAACGGCTGGCGAGGTTGGACCCCACGCGGCTGGAAGCGGCCGCTGGCGAAGTCGATGCCCGCATCGCCGGTCTGCAGGCCAGGAGCGCCCGGCTGCGCGCGGAAGCCGCGGGGCAGTCCGCACCGCAATTCCCCGCCCAGGGCGGCGCAGCCCTGCGCGAGCAGGCCGCCTTCGAGCGCGCCTTGTTTCTGCAGCGCCGCCAAGGCCTGCAGGAAGACCTGCGCACCTTGCAGACCGCCGTGGATCTGGCGCGCAAGGAGCTGGCGCTGGTCGAAGGACTGCAGCGCTCGGGCGACGTCAGCACCGCTGAGATGCTGCGCGCCCAGCGTGGCCTGAACGAAGCCGAGGCCCGGCTGATAGGGCGGCGCAACAAATTCCTGGAAGATGCCCGGGCCGATCTGAGCAAGGCCGAGGACGAATTGGGCCAGGTCAGCCAGCTGATGGCCCGTCGCCGCCAGGAAGTGGATGACAGCATCTTCACCGCGGCGGGCTCGGGCATCGTCAAGAACGTTCGCGTCACCACCCTGGGCGGCGTGCTGCGCGCGGGCGAGGAAATCATGCAGATCGTGCCCCAGGACGATGCGCTCATCCTTGAGGCCAAGGTGCTTCCCGCCGACATCGCCCGTGTGCGCGTGGGCCTGCCTGCCACCGTGCGGCTGGACCCATTCGACTACACCATCTATGGCTCGGTCCAGGGCGAGGTGAGCTATGTCAGCGCTGACACGCTCAAGGAAAACACGCCGCGCGGTGAAGAGATCTACTACCGCGTCCACGTACGCCCCAGCGGCCAGCCCGTGGTCAGCAGCACCGGCCGCAAGCTGGACGTCCTGCCCGGCATGACCGCCCAACTGGACATACGCACCGGCAATCGCACGCTGATGGACTATCTGCTCAAGCCGCTGCGCAAGACGCTGGGCGAATCCTTCACCGAGCGCTGAGCCCTCGGAAGCCGCGCCCGCGGAGCAGGGCGCCGGCCCATTCGGGACCCCCACCGCCTGAGCGGTCGGGGTCCCCCGGGCCTGTCAGACCGCTTCGGGGTAGTAGTAGCTCACGTGGTTCTGGAAGTCGAAGTCCGCTCCCAGACCTGTGGCCAGCGTGATGTTGCCGCCGATGCCATCGGCACCGGAGTAACTGGCACGCACGCCCGCCATGTCTACGTCCACCCGCAACGTGGCATCGCTGCCGCTGGTCTGGGCGCTGGCGCCGTAGAAGTGCTTGACCTCGCCCTCATCGCTACGGCTCCAGTAGTCGGCGGTCGTGCTCAGGGGGCCCAGATCCAGGCCCATGGCCTGGTTGTCGCCCACCGTGCGCTCGTCCATCACCACCTGCACATGGTCGTCGCTGCCGAAACCGGTCAGGTTCAGCTTCGGTCCGGTGGCGCTGAGGAACTGCACGGTCCAGGCGTCGCCCGCCAGGTCTATGGTCTGGCCTTTGCTGCCATAGCTCAGGCCATTCACCACGCCAGCCATGTCCAGGCTTAGCAACTGGTCGCCGGCATCGATCCCGCCCGAGCCGTCGCTGTCGTAGAACAGGCCGTCGGCCGTGACAAACAGCATCTTGGTGCTGGTCCGGAAGTCCAGCGTGGTCGAATCGCCGCTGGCAATGCCGGCATAGTTGTTGCCGGTGGCGTCGCGCAGGGCTGTGCCGTCGATCTCCACGTGGTACTGCGTATCGGGCTTCAGGTCGCCGGCCGGATTGATGGTCACCGTGCTGCCGTTGATCGTCACCTGGCTCGTGTCGCGGATGTCGATCGTCCGCGTGTCGCCAGGATCGGCGGCATTGACCAGGCGGATGTGACCGCTGCCGGCCTGCACCGCCTCGCTGAATTGCAGCACCACGTCGACACCGATGCTGACCGGGCTGGCATCGTCCGCCGGAGTGCTGGCGACGAGCGTGGGGGCGATCTCGTCCACGTCGCCCACGGCCAGTGTCACGGCTTTGCTGCTGACGTTGCCGGCAGCATCGGTGGCCAGCACGGTGAAGCTGTAGCTTTTCTTGACTTCGTAGTCGGGGTTGGCGGTCAGTACGACCTGGCCGGTGGCGGCGTCTATCGTGAAGCTGGAGGCATCACCGACGCCGGCCTTGAGGCTGTAGACGATGGCGCCCGGGCTGGCGTCGGCACTGTCGTCGCTGGTGATGGTGTAGACCACCTTGCCCGCGCCGCTGTTCTCCAGCACCGTGGCGTTGGCGGCGCTGGTGATGGTGGGCGCGGTGTCATCCACATTGCCCACGGCCAGCGTCACCTGCTGCTCGCGTACATTGCCCACGGCATCGACGGCCAGCACGGTGAATTGGTAGCTGGCCTTGGCTTCGAAGTTGGGGTTGCCGACCAGGGTCACAGCGCCGCTGCTGGTGTTGATGGTGAAATTGGCCGCATCGCCCACGCCGGCCTTGAGGCTGTAGCTGACGCTGCGGGCATCGCTGGCCTGGGCGGTATAGACCACCCGGCCGGTGCCGAGGTTTTCGGTCACGCTGGCCTCCTCGCTGGAGGTGAACTTCGGCGCCGTCGCATCGACCTCGATGCTGGCGCCTGAGATCTGCGAAAGCAGGCCGCTCTCATCCACTGCCCAGGCATGGTATTTGCCGTCGGCCAGCCCCCCCAGCGCCAGGGCGGTGTTGGTGTGGGCCACCGCGATATCCACACTATTCCAGTATGCGTCGGCCGCGCCGGTGATGTCGGCGAGCTGGTGCACGCTCACGCTGTCGTGTACCAGGTAAACCTTGCCCGGAGCGGAGCTTTGCACCGTGGCGTTTTGGTCCGCGCGCCGCACCAGATCGGGCGCGTAGGGACTGCCGTCTGCGTTGAACTTCTGCACGAAGATGCTGTAGTCCTTGCCGGCGTCGCTGTCCTGCCCAGCCCATGTCACCACATATTCGCCCTCTGTGCCCACGGCCTGGATGCGCGGGGTGGTGTCCGAGCCGTCCGTGCGACCCAGGGCCTCCAGTTGCACGGTGGCGCCGGCCAGGCTGCCGTCGGCGTTGAACTTCTGCACGAAGATGCTGGTGTCCTTGCCGGCATCGCTGTCCTGGCCGTACCAGGTGACCACAAAGGCGCCCGATTCGCCCAGCACCGTGATTTGCGGCACCCAATCTGCACCGTCGGTTCTGCCCGGGGCTTCCAGCTGGACTGCCGGGCCCAGCTTGTTGCCCTGCGGGTCAAAACGCTGAACGAAGATGCTGAGGTCCTTGCTTGCATCGCTGTCCTGGCCATGCCAGGCCACGACAAAGGCACCTGCGTTCCCCAGGGATGCCACCACGGGGGATCCGTTTGTGCCATCGCTGCGGCCTGTCGCCTCCAGCATCAGGGGCTGGTCTACCGGCGTGCCGGTGCTGTCGAAACGCTGGACGTAAACACTGGTCTCGGTCGCGCTCTCCGCACCCTGCCACACGGCGACAAAAGCGCCGCTGTTGCCCAGTGGCGCGAGTTGAACGGTGATGTCCGATCCCTGGGTATAGCCGGGCGCCTCCAGCTTGGTCGCGCCTCCTGCCTTGGGATTGCCAAGTGCGTCGAAGTACTGCACATAGATGCTGCCGTCGGTTTCGCCAGCATCCACGCCCCGCCAGGCTACGACGTAGGCGCCGTCGTCGCCGACCGTCATCACGACCTGCATATGGTCGGTGTCGGAAGTGTTGCCGGTGGCCTCCAGCAGCGTGGGCGTGCCCACCACCGTGCCATCGGCCAGCACCTTCTGCACAAAGATGCTGCTATCGCCGCCGCCCGCGTCCTGCCCGCTCCAACTGACGAGAAAGTCGCCAGCATTGCCCAGGGCCTTGATGTAGACGCTGCCATCCGTGCCATCGATCTTGCCGGGCGCCTCGAACTTCAGCACCGGGTTCAGCTTGTTGCCATGGGCGTCGAAGCGCTGCACATAGACGTTGGCATCGGCGGAAATCCCGCTGCCCTCTTTGCCCTGCCAGCCCACCACATAGGCGCCATTGTTGCCCACGGCGGCCACAAAGGGGGCGACGTCGCTATCGGGCTGGCCCGGCGAATCGAGCTGGGCAGGCGCACCCACCGGCTTGCCGTCGGCATCGAAGCGCTGCACATAGATGTCGTTGGCGGAGCCGCTGCTTTCCCAGCCCTGCCAGGCCACGACAAAAGAACCATCGCTGCCCAGAGCGGCGAGCGAGGGGCTTTGATCCACCGAGTTCGTGCGGCCCGGCGCTTCCAGCTGCACGGTCTGGGGCACGCCGCCTGCGAGCCACACCACCGGAGGGACTGGCTCCACGCGGTCGTTGATGGCCAGCGTCACGTTGTGCTGGCTGTGGTTGCCCAGCGCATCGGTGGCCACCACGGTGAAGCTGTAGCCCGCCTGGGTTTCGTAGTCCGGGTCGCCGATCAGCGTCACTTTGCCGGTGACGGCGTCGATGCTGAACGCGGCTGCATCGGCACCGGCCAGGCTGTAGCTCACGGTGTTTTCATCGCTCGCCTGCGCCGTATAGACCACCTGGCCCGCGCCGCTGCTTTCATCAATGGCGGCAGCCGTGGCGCCGGAAGTGAATGCCGGCGGGTTTTCGTCGACGTCGTGGATCGCCAGCGTCACGGTCTGCTGGCTGGAGCGGCCCAGCGCATCGGTGGCCACCACCGTGAAGCTGTAATTGGCCTTGGCCTCGTAGTCCGGGTTGCCTTTCAGCGTGACCGCACCGGTCATGGCGTTGATGGTGAAGGCGGCCGCGTCCGCGCCGCTCAGGCTGAACGTGACCGCACTGGCGTCGGTGGCTGCCGCCGTGTAGACGGTTTGGTTGGAGCCACTGTTTTCGGTGATCACCTCGGCGCTAGTGCCGGACGTGAACGTGGGGGGCAGCCTGTCGATGACGGTGCTGCCGCTGGCGGGCTGCGACACATTGCCCGCGGCGTCCACGGTGTACAGCTTGTAAGTGCCGTCGGCCAAGCCGGACGTCGCCATGATGGCGTCAACGCCAGCGCCCACTGCCATGCCTTTCCACAGGCCGGAGTCGGCTGCCGTGATGCTGGCTTCATTGGTGACGGTGATGCTGCTGTGCACCAGGTAGGCCGTGCCCGCTTCGCTGCTGCGCACCGGAATGCCTCCCACTGCGATGGGCTTGCCGTCGGCGCCGAACTGTTGCACGAAAACGCTGTAGTCATTGCCGCTGTCCATGCCGGACCAAGTGACTACAAAGCTGCCATCCGTGCCCAGCGCCTCCACTTGCGGAGTGACGTCGGAGCCATTGGTTTTTCCTGGTGCATCCAGCTGCTGCTGGGCATGGCCCGTAGTCGTGCCGTCGGCATTGAACTTCTGCAAGAAGATGCTGGTGGCCCCATTGCTGCCCACGCCGGACCAGACCACCACATAGCTGCCATTGCTCAGCGCCGTCACCTGCGGATCGGTATCTCGGCTATTGAACTGCGCACCAGGCCCTCCCAGCTTGACCAGGGTGTTGCTGCCCACACTGCCGTCGGCATTGAATTTTTGCACGTAGATGCCGAAGGCCGAGCCGCTCCCGTCCTGGCCGGACCAGGCCACGACAAAGCTGCCGTCCTTGCCAAGCGACGTGACTTGCTGCAGCTGGTTGCTGCCAGCCGGATAGTCCAAAGGCTTCAGCTCCGCCATGGAACCCGTTGCCGCACCACTGGCATCGAACTTCTGCACGAAGATGCTTTCCTGGTTGCTGATGTTCCTGCCATACCAGGTGACGACGAAGCTGCCGTCCGAGCCCAGCGCGGATACTTGCGGCGTGAAATCGTAAGGGCTCAAGATCGCCGTACCGTGCAACACTTGCATGGCGTGGCCGGTGGTCGTGCCGTCTGCATTGAACTTCTGCACGACGATACGATCATTGTTGCCGCTGTCCTTGCCATGGAAGGTAACCACGAAGCTGCCATCGGCCAGGGCCTGCACTTGCGGCGCCAATTCGTTGCCATTGGTCTTGCCGGGCAGCTCCAGCTGAACGACAGGGGCGCTGGACTTGCTGCCGTCGGCGTTGAACTTCTGCACGAAGATGCTGGTGTCGTGCGGCGAATTCAGGCTGCTGTCATAACCTGACCAAGTCACCACAAAGCTGCCATCGGCAAGTTGGGCCAGTTGCGGGGTGTTGTCGTCGCCGACAGGAAGCTTGGGTGCCTCCAGCTTTTCCATAGCGCCAGCGGGGCTGCCATCGGCGTTGAATTTCTGCACGTAAATGCTGCGGTCGCCTTCGCCGTCTTGGCCGGCCCATGCAACCACGAAGCTGCCGTCCTTGCCCAGGGCCATGACCTGCGGCATGCTGTCTATGCCATTGACCTTGTCGAAAGGCTCCAGCTGGATCGGTGAGGCACTGGCCTTGGTGCCATCGGCATTGAACTTCTGCACGAAAATGCTGGTTTCTTCGCCGCCTGGCCACTGCGCTGAAGGGCTGTTGGCATGCTCACCGAACCAGACCACCACGTAGCTGCCGTCAGTGCCTACGGCTGTCACCTGCGGCCCCCTGTCCAGGCCATTGGTCTTTCCCGCGCCTTCCAGCGTCACCACGGAGGAGCCCGTACCCAGCGTGGCCGTGGGTGCGGTAGTGTCGACCTTGTAGTCGCTCTGGTCGGTGACAGGGGCATGGCTTAAACCCGCGGCATTGCCAGCCACATCCTTGAGGGTGCCACCGTTGAGTGCCAGGCTGTCGGCGGTGATGCTGATGCCGTTGGCATCGGTCTGGCCGGCCTGGATGGTGTACTTGAACACCAGGTTGGATGAGCCACTACCCGAATCGTAATCGGCATAGACGATGCTGTTGCCGACTCTCAGGGCCAGTTGCGGCCTTCCTGTGACGAGCGTGGCTTCGCTCATCGTGACGGTCACGCTCACCACATCGCCAGCGTTGAGGGTCTGGTTCTGGATGCCGTCAGCAGCGCTGATGGCGATACTGCTGACTTGGGGAGCCGTATCGTCCACATCGTTGACGGCCAGCGTCACCGCCTGCTGGCTCTTGTTGCCCAGCGCGTCGGTGGCCACCACGCTGAAGCTGTAGCTGGCCTTGGCTTCGTAGTCGGGGTTGCCG
>JAMNYN010000515.1 GCA_023622805.1 Pseudomonadota bacterium
TGGCGGCCAAGGCGGCCGGGGGCGTTGCCGGGGGCGCATCCAGCGTCTCCAGCTTCAGCAAGTCATCCTGCACGCGCAAGGCGATGTCCGAGCCCGGCTCCAGCTGGGCCAGCAGCGCGCGCCAATGGGTCGCGGCGAGCGCGAAGTCGCCCTGGCGCACGGCGGCGCTGCCGGCCAGGGCCAGGGCCTTGTGCTGCTGCGGATCCAGGCGCAGGGCTTGCGCAATGGCTTCGCCCGCCGGGCCTTGCAAATCCCCACCCTGCGCCGAGCCCAGGGCATCCGCCCTGTCCGCCAGCAGCTGGGCTTGCACGCTGGCATCGAGCTGGACGCGCCGCGCGGCGAGCAGGGCCTGGGAATAGGCCTGCGCCGCATCGGCGTAGCGCTCCAGCGTCTCATACGAGCGCGCCAGCATGACCCAGCCCTGCACATTCTCAGGCTCGGCGCGCAGGCGCTGGGCCAGTCCCTCGACCATGGCTTCGACCTGCGCATCGGCCGCGCCATGGCCTACGTCATCGGCCAGCGCCAAGCGCGCGGCCGCCTCGGGGTTGCCCGTCTGCAGGTACAGCGCAAACGCCGCCACCGGCAGCAGCACCGCCACGCCGAGGGCGCTGGCACGCGGCAACCAGGGCCAGTGCCGCCAGCGCTTCTGCGCGGGCCGGTTTTCCAGCTCCACGAGCAGGCGGCGTTGCAATTCGTCTTCGGCCTGGGCACGATCGGGCGCGCTGAGATGGCCGGCTTGGTGTTCGCGCGCCAGCTCGTCCCATTGCGCCTGGTACAGGCGTCTGAGCACGGCGTCGTTGCGGCTTTCGCCGGCAGCCGCCTGGTCGCTCAGCAGCGGCGGCAACAGCACGGCGAGGCTCAGCACGATCAGCGCCAGCGCACCCAGCCAAAGCCAATGCATGGGGGTCATGGGCGGTTCTCCTCATCTGCCTGATCCAGCCAGTCCTTGGCGCGCGCGCGCTCGGCCGGCGTCAGGGGCGCGGGGCTGGACGCGCGTTGTTTCAGGGTTTTTCGCAGCAGCACAAAGCCGGCCAGCACGGCCAGAAAAGGCCCGCACCACAGCAGCCAGGTCGAAGCCCGCCACGGCGGTGTGTAGCGCACGAAACTGCCATAGCGCTGCTCGAAGAAGGCCACCACTTCGTCATCGCTGCGACCCTGGGCCAGCTGCGCCCGGATCTCATGGCGCATGTCCTTGGCGATGGGCGCCTGCGATTCCGCCACGGTCTGGTTCTGGCAGACCACGCAGCGCAGTTTCGCGGCCAGTGCGGCTTCGCGCGACTCCAGGCTGTCGGCGGCCTGGGCCTGCAGCGCCACGGCGGTCCAGGCGAGCAGCAGCAGGCATTGACGGATCTTCATTGGACAGCCCTCACGACTGGCAGCAACTTGTCCCGCCAGACCTCGGCCGTCACCGGCCCCAGATGGCGGTAGCGCACACGCCCCTGCGCATCGATGACAAAGGTTTCCGGCACGCCCTGGATGCCGAAGTCCATGCCCACGCGCCCGTCTGCATCGACAGCGGAAGCCACATAGGGGTTGCCAGCGATGCGCAGCAAGGCCTTGGCCTTTTCCGGCTGGTCCTTGTAGTTCAGGCCATAGACGGGGATATGGTCCTGGCGCGAGAACGCCGCCAGCAGGGGCAGCTCCTGGCGGCAGGGCGCGCACCACGAGGCCCAGACATTGAGCAGCCAGACCTTGCCCTTCAAGGCCTCGAGGTCGAACTGCCGCTGCGGGTCTTCGAGCAAAGGGCGCGCTATCGCCGGCACCGGCTGGTTGAGCAGCGCGGTTTCCAGGGCGCGTGGGTCGCGCTGCAATCCCAGGCCCAGCATGACGGCCAGACCGAGAAAAATGGCCAGGGGCAGAACAAAACGCATCAGGCGGCACTTTCCAGAACAGGCGATGGGGCCGGCTTGGCGGCACGCTGGCTGGCCACGCGAAAACGCCGGTCCAGCAGGCTCAGGCCCGCGCCCAGAGCCATCATCAAGGTGCCCAGCCAGATCCAGTCCATGAAGGGCTTGATCTGCAGGCGCACCGTCCAGGTCAGCCCTTTTTCATCCAGCGGGTCGCCGAGCGCGACAAACACGTCGCGCGTCCAGCCGCTGTCGATGGCCGCCTGACTCAGCCCCATGGTCTGCGCGCGGTACAGGCGCTTTTCCGGGAACATCAGCCACTCCTGGTCGCCATGGCGCACCCTGAACTGCGCGCGCTGCGCGTCGTAGTTCGGTCCTTCCACGGGCGCCAGGCTGTCGAAGCGAAATTGGTAGCCTGCAAGCTCCACCGTCTCACCCTGGGCCACGCTGGTTTCGTGCTTGCTCTCCAGCCCATCGGCCAGGCTCACGGCCACGACGAAAATACCCACCCCGGCATGCGCGCTCAACATGCCCCACCAGCCCCAGGGCTGGCGAGACAGACGCTGCCAGCCCTGGCCTTGGCGCCAGGCCGGCGCCAGGCGTTGCCAGGCATGGGCCAGGGTGCTGAAGATGCACCACAGACCCAGCGCCATGCCCAACAGGGTCGCCGGTGAAATCTTCGGGCCCAGAGCGCCGTTGGACAGCACCAGCACCACGACGCAGACCACCGTCCAGGCGAGCGCGGCGCGCAGGCGGCGCCAGATTTCGACCGCCGGGCTGTGCTTCCAGCGCGCGACCGCACCCAGCCCCATCAAGGCCACGGCGGGCAGCACCAGCGGCAGGAACACGGCCTTGAAATAAGGCGGTCCGACCGAAATCTTCTCGCTGCGCAGCACATCCAGCGCCAGCGGGTACAGCGTGCCTATCAGCACCGCCAGCGCGGCGGCGCTGAACAGCACGTTGTTCACCAGCAGCAGGGTTTCGCGCGACAGCGCCGAGAACTGCCCGCCGCCCTGGCCCAAGGCCGAAGCGCGCCAGGCAAACAACCACAGCGAAGTGCCCACCACGGCGACGATGAAGCACAGAATGAACAGCCCGCGTCCCGGGTCGACTGCGAACGCGTGCACCGACGTCAGCACGCCCGAGCGCACCAGGAACGTGCCCAGCAGGCACAGCGAGAACGCGCAGATGGCCAGCAGGGCCGACCAGCTGCGAAACGCCCCGCGCTGGTCGGTCACGATCAGCGAATGCAGCAGCGCCGTGCCCAGCAGCCAGGGCATGAAGGACGCGTTCTCCACCGGGTCCCAGAACCACCAGCCGCCCCAGCCCAGGACGTAATAGGCCCAGGCGCTGCCCAGCAGAATACCCAGGGTCAGAAAGCCCCAGGCGGCCAGCGTCCAGGAGCGCGACCAGCGTGCCCAGGCCGCTCCCAGCTCGCCCGAAATCAGCGCCGCCAACGCAAACGCAAACGGCACGACAAAGCCCACATAGCCCATGTACAGCAGCGGCGGGTGGAACACCATGCCAGGATCCTGCAGCAACGGGTTGAGGTCCTTGCCTTCCAGGGCGGCAGGCACCAGGCGCAGAAACGGGTTGGACAGAAACAGCAGGAACAGCAGCAGGCCCACGCTGATCCAGCCCATCACCGCCAGCACGCGCGCCACGAAGGCCGGCGGCAGGGCGCGGCTGCGCCAGGCCACGGCCAGGGTCCAGCACGACAGCATCACCTGCCACAGCAGCATGGAGCCTTCATGCCCGCCCCAGACGGCCGTGAGCTTGTAGACCATGGGCAGCTCGCTGTGCGAGTTCGCCGCCACATACAGCACCGAGAAATCCCCCGCCCAGAAGCACCAGGTCAGCAAGGCGATGGACAGCAGGGACAGCAGGCAATGCAGCGCCGCCGCCGGCCGCGCCAGCGCCACCCAGCTACGTATGCCCCACTGCGCGCCGGCCAGGGGCAGGCAGGCCAGCACGAGCGCCACGATCAGCGACAGCACCATGGAAAAAACGCCCAGTTCAGCAATCATGGCTTGGCCTTTGCGTCTTCGAGTGCCTTCGCGGCTTCGGGAGGCATGTAGTTTTCATCGTGTTTGGCCAGTACTTCCGTGGCGCGAAAAACGCCCGGCGACTGCAGCTTGCCCGCCACCACCACGCCCTTGCCTTCGCGAAACAGATCGGGCAGCAAGCCCTGGTAGTGCACGGCCACGCGCTGCACCTGGTCGGTCACCATGAACTGCACCTGCACGCCTTCGGCACTGCGCTGCACCGAGCCCGCCTCCACCAGACCGCCCAGGCGAAAAGCAGCGCCCTGGGGGGCTTCGCCCGCATGGACCTGGCTGGGACTGTAGAAAAACATCACATTGGCATTGAGCGCCCGCAAGGTCAGCGTGATGGCCGTGGCACACAGCACCACGCCCGCCAGCACCCACAGCAAACGCCGTTGACGCGGCTTCATGGCCGGCCCTCCTCTTGCGCACGGGCCTGGGCGCTGCGGCTGCGCCGCCACAGCCACAGCATTTCGGCGAGCAGCACCAAGGCACCCAACCCGTAGGCCAGGGCGATGAAAAAAGCATGGTTTTGCATTACAGGCGCTCCTCTTGCGCGCGCTCCAGGATCAGGCAGCGCGTACGCACCAAGGCCACGGCCAGGCTGTAGGCCCAGCAGGCCAAGGCCATCAGCAGCATGCCCGCCAGCATGGTATGGGTCATGCTGGGCGCGGCATCCCAGCGGATCGTCGCCCCCTGGTGCAGGGTGCTCCACCACTGCACGGAGAAATAGATGATGGGAATATTCACCACCCCGGCGAGCAGCACGATGGCGCCGGCGCTGTCGGCGCGCTGGCTGTCCTCGATGGCCGACACCACGCCCAGATAGCCCAGGTACAGGAACAGCAAGATCAGCTCGGATGTCAGCCGCGCATCCCAGACCCACCACGCTCCCCAGGTCGGCTTGCCCCAGGCCGCGCCCGTCCACAGCGCAATCACCGTGAACACCGCGCCCGTGGGCGCCAGCGCGCGCGCCAGCAAGGGCGACAGGCGGCTCTTGTAGACCAGACCCAGGCCGGCATGCAAGGCGGCCACCAGGTAGATGAACATCGACATCCAGGCCGCAGGCACGTGCAGGAAGATGATGCGGTACACCTCGCCCTGCTGGTGATCGGTAGGCGCGAGCACAAAGCCCACCCACAGGCCGGCGGCGGCCAGCAGCAAGGCCAGGCCGGCCAGCCAGGGCCAGACCCGGCCCGCCCAGTGGTAGAAAACCGGCGGGGAAGCGAGCTGGCGCCAGCGCCATGCGCGTGACAAATCGGTCAAGGGCTTGTTCATATCACTCCAGCGCCAGGCGCAAGGCCTGCGCAATGGCCCAAGGGGTCACGAGCAGCGCCAGGCACAGACAGGCGCCCAGCAGACTCAAGGCCGGATCCGCAGCCAGACCCAGCTGCGCCTGGGTCACCGCATGGCTGCCGAAAATCAGAATCGGAATGCTCAGCGGCAGTACCACCAGGGTCAGCAGCAGCTGCCCGCGCAAGCCCAGCGTCAAGGCCGCGCCCAGCGCCGCCAGCAGGCTGAGGCTGGGCGTGCCCAGGGCCAGGGCGGCGAGCAGAACCGCAATGCTCGCGTTGTCCATGCCGTACTGCCAGCCCAGCAGCGGCGCGGCAATCAGCAGCGGCAGCACGGCGATCAGCCACTGGGCAGCGACTTTGATGCCCACCAGCAGCGGCAAGGCGGCCTGCGCCAGCACCCACTGCTCCAGGGAGCCGTCGGCCCAGTCGCTTTCAAACAGCCGGTGCTGGCCCAGCAGCACGGCCAGCAGGGCCGCCACCCACATCACGCCCGGAGCGATCTGCCGCAGCAAGGCCGAGTCCGGCCCCAAGGCCAGTGGAAACAGGCTGCCGACCATGACGAAGAACACCAGTCCACCGAGCGCATCCGCGGGCCGCCGCGCCGCCAGCCGTATTTCACGCAGGCACACGGCCTTCAGCATCTCGTCTCCCGAGGTGCCGACAAATCCAGCGTGCGGGTGAGGGCCTGTGGCAGCGCCAGGCCGTGGTGGGTGGCCACGACAGCCATCCCGCCCGCGGCCAGATGCGCGGTCAGGACCTGCCCCAGACACGCGCCGCCTGCGTCATCCAGGGAGCTGTCGGGCTCATCGAGCAGCCAGACCGGGCGTTCGCTCAACGCTACCCTGGCCAGCCCCAGGCGCCGCCGCTGTCCTTGCGACAGGCGCCCCAGCGGGCGTGAGGCCACTTCGTTCAAGGCCAAGGCGTGCAAGACCGGCGCCGCCTGCGCGGGGTTCCAGGCAATGCCGCCCATGGCCAGCGCGAACTGCAGGTTCTCCAGCCCCGTCAAGGCATCCGACATCCCCGCCTGGTGTCCCAGATAGGCCAGTTGCTGCTGGTACGCAGCGTCGCTGGTGCGCATGGACTGGCCGCCCCAGGAAAGCGCCCCGGCACGCCACGGCAACAGCCCCGCCAGACTGCGCAGCAGCGTGCTCTTGCCCGCGCCATTGCGTCCCTTGAGGACCAGGGCCTGGCCTGAAGCCAGTTCAAACGCCAACTGGCGAAACAGCACGCGGCCGTTGCGCACACAGCCCCAGCCGGAAACCGCAAGATGCAAGGAAGAAAAAGCGACGCCTCCCATGCAGTTATTGCTTGCCTGCCGCCGACGCCACGGGCGCGGGCACCAACTGGCCCGGGCTGTCACTGGGGCCCTGCCCCGGCGGGATATGCGGCAGCCGGTGGGCAATGCCCTTGTGGCAGTCGATGCAGGTCTTTTCCTTGTTCGCCAGATAGGTCGCATGCATGTTCTGCGCCCGCAGGCTCTGGCGCGTGAAGTCCATGGAGTCGTAGTTGTGGCAATTGCGGCATTCCAGCGAGTCGTTGGCCTTCAGCCGCGACCATTCATGCTGGGCCAGTTCCAGGCGCTTGGCCTGGAATTTTTCCGGCGTGCTGATGGTGCCGAAGATCTTCCCCCAGACCTCCTTGGAGGCCTGCATCTTGCGCGCGATCTTGTCGGTCCAGTTGTGCGGCACATGGCAGTCCGAACACACGGCGCGCACGCCCGAGCGGTTGGTGTAGTGGATGGTGCTTTGCAGCTCGGCAAACACGTTGTCGCGCATTTCATGGCAACCCGTGCAGAACTTCTCGGTGTTGGTGAGCTCCATGGCCGTATTGAAAGCACCCCAGAAAAGAATGCCGCCAATGAAGCCGCCTATGGTCAGAAAGCCCAGGCTGAAGTGCACGCTGGGGCGGCGAATCACCGCCCAGTAGCGCTTGAGAAGATTCATCATGGTGCTAACCTTTTGCAGCAACGGGCCGCGTCAGTTTTTCTTCTGTGGCTTGCCATTGCCAGGCGAGGAGTTGCGCGCGGACTGCAGCATCAGCGCGTCCACATCCATGAAGGTGTTGTTGACCAGGGGCCGCACCGGCTCCTGGCTCACATGGCACTGCATGCAGAAATAACGCCGCGTCGAGACCTGCGCCAGCATATCCCCATCGCGGGTCATGTAGTGCGTGATCGACACCGGCACGGCCTGGTAGATCTCCGCCTTGCTGCGTGCATGGCAATCCAGGCATTTGTTGAAATTCTTGTCCACCTGGTAGCCGTCGACCCGGTGCGGAATGATGGGCGGCTGCATCGCATAGTTGCGCGTGCGGCGCACATCGTCGTTGATGGCATTGCCCAGCACCGGGGGCTTGGTGGACTCCAGGATAGGCGTGGGGCCGCGGGCCTTGTCATAGAAATGCTGGCTCACCGGTTGTGCCGACGCGGCACCCACGCCGAGCAGCAGCAACAGGCCCAAAGTACGAATGAATTGCATGATCCACACTCCTA
>JAMNYN010000074.1 GCA_023622805.1 Pseudomonadota bacterium
AGGTCTTGCACCTTGATGAACTGGCTGTTGGCCTGGCCTGGGAAAGTGGCGCGCGTGGGCACATACTCTTCCGACAGCTTTTCTTCTTCGAAACTAACGCTCGACAGGTAGTCGCTGATCGCGCCGTCGTACTGGGCGATGCGGTTGAACGCCGCCACCGACATCTCGAAGCGCAGCTTGTTCGACAGCCGGCCAGAGGCCTGCAGTTCGGCCAGCACGGCGGGGTATTGCGACGCATCGGTCACCACGCCCACGTCGGCCCAGTTCTTGGCGGCGGAACGCACCATGGCCGGGCCGCCGATATCGATGTTCTCGATGGCATCGGCCAGCGTGCAGCCGGGCTTGGCCACGGTGGCTTCGAAGGGGTAGAGGTTCACCACCAGCAGGTCGATGGTATCGATGCCGTGTTCCTTGAGCGCCGCCATGTGGGCCGGCACATCGCGACGGGCCAGCAGGCCGCCGTGCACCTTGGGGTGCAGGGTCTTGACGCGGCCGTCGAGCATTTCGGGGAACTGCGTGACTTCGGCCACTTCGGTCACGGGCAGGCCCTTGTCGGCCAGCAGCTTGGCGGTGCCGCCGGTCGAGAGCAGGCGAATACCCATGGCGTGCAGCGCCTGGGCGAATTCAACGATGCCGGTCTTGTCGGAGACGGAAAGGAGTGCGGTGAGGGACATGGTGCGATTTCAATTAAAAGAAAACGGGGAAAGGCGCATCTGCTGGATAGGCAAAGGACGGCCTTTGGTAAGGTGGCGCGCGGCTCAGAGCATCTGGTGCTCGACCAGCTTCTTGCGCAGCGTATTGCGGTTCAGGCCCAGCCATTCGGCGGCCCGTGACTGGTTGTTGTCGGCCTGGTTCATGACCACTTCCAACAGCGGTTTCTCGACCAGTCGCAGCAGCATGTCGTACATGCCGTTGGGCGACTCGCCATCCAGGTCGCGAAAGTAGCTCTCCAGGCTCTCACGCACGCATTGCTCGATGTTCTGATTGTTTGGGTTGCTCATGCAGTCTGTCCTGCGGATTCTTCCTGAGGCTGGGCGTCGTGGGCTTCGTCCGGTGCCGCCACCGGCAGCCGGTCCATCTGCGTGGCCAACTGCTCCAGGTAGTCGGCCACTGCCTGCCACTGCACGCCGCAGTCCTCGATTGTGTTGATGTGTTGCCGCAATGCTTCTCCCCCGGGCAGGCTGCGCAGGTACCAGGCAATGTGCTTGCGCGCGCTGCGCACGCCCGTGCCTTCGCCATACAGCTGGTAATGGTCGAGCAGGTGGTCCAGCAGCAGGTGGCGCAGCTCGAGCACCCGCGGTGGCGCCAGGTGCTCGCCCGTGGCCAGGAAATGACCGATCTCGCGAAAGATCCAGGGCCGGCCCTGGGCCGCGCGGCCGACCATGATGGCGTCGGCGCCGGTGTAGGCCAGCACGTCGCGCGCCTTTTCCGGCGAAGTGATGTCGCCATTGGCCACCACCGGCACCCGCACCGCGGCCTTGACGGCGGCAATGGTGTCGTACTCGGCGAAGCCCTTGTAGCCCTGCTCGCGCGTGCGGCCATGGACGGTGAGCATTTGAATGCCCACGCCTTCGAAGGCCCGCGCCAGCGCTTCGGCGTTCTTGTGGTCGTCGCTCCAGCCGGTGCGCATCTTCAGCGTCACCGGCACATTGGCGCTCGCGCAGGCCTCGACCACGGCCTGGGCGATCTCGACGGCCAGCTTCTCGTTTTGCATCAGCGCCGAGCCGGCCCACTTGTTGCAGACCTTCTTGGCCGGGCAGCCCATGTTGATGTCGATGATCTGCGCGCCACGATCGACGTTGTAGCGCGCGGCATCGGCCATCATCTCGGCGTCGGTGCCGGCGATCTGCACGGCAATCGGCCCGGGTTCGCCGTCATGGTTGGCGCGGCGCGAAGTCTTGAGGCTGTTCCACAAGTCCTTGCGCGACGTCACCATTTCGCTGACGGCATAGCCGGCGCCCAGCGCCTTGCAGAGCTGGCGAAACGGCCTGTCGGTCACTCCCGCCATGGGGGCGACAAACAACCGGTTCTCCAGCGGAATGTGTCCTATGCGCAGCAGTGCCATTGATGGGGTCGGGTGGGGGAAAGAAGATGGGAAAAAGAGGCGAGATTGTATCTGCTTAATTTTTCAGCAGCATGCAGCGACCATAAAACCACCAAAGGCACATCAACTACCTGGGTAAAAAAGCCCACCAGCAGCCGGCCACGGGCTTGAACCCCTGGGCGGCCATGGCCGCACGCAGCCAGGCCCGGTTGTGCACCACGTCGGGCGACAGCGCATCAGCGGGCGGCTCCAAGGCCGTCGGATGGGCGCTCACCGCCTGGGCCAGCTTCGGGGTCGCCGCCGGCACGGGCACGGCACTGCCCATGTCCACCGCTTCGCCGTCGGCCAGCGGGCCGCGCAACACCGCGGCCGCGCGTTCGCCGTCGACCACCATCACCGTCACGGCGATCACCTGCGCGCTGGCCTGCCTGCCACCGGCGGCCTGCGTCAGCTGCGGACAGTCGAGCACACGCAGCGCAAGCCCCTGGCGGGCCAGCGCGGACTGCACCGCCTGCAGGCGCGCCTGCTCGCCCGCCATGTCGCGGCAGGCGCCCTGTGCCAGCGCCGGCGTCCACACCGCGGCCGTCGCCGATCCCGAGGAAGGCAGCACCCCGCAACCGGCCAGGCCCAGCGCCAGGCCGCCCAGACAGGCTTTCACCATGATTTGTACTGTGGACATTGCGCCATTCCCCCTTGTTTTGTAAAAGTTCCACCATAACCCCGGACCGGCCAAAGGCTTGACAGCCCGCGCCTACACTTCGCTCATATGGAAATCTGGATACATGAGTTGCTGGGATGGTTGTCGCTGCCGCAGTTCGGGCTGAGCACGCTGTTCGTCATCGCGCTGATTTCGGCGACCTTGCTGCCGCTGGGCTCCGAGCCGGCCGTTGCCGGCCTGCTGCAGCTCAACCCCGGCCTGTTCTGGCCGGCCATCCTGGTGGCCACGGCCGGCAACACACTGGGCGGCGGCATCAGCTGGTGGATGGGCCGCGCCGCGCAAAGGGCCTGGGAGAAAGCCCGGGCCCGTCGCCTGCGCGCGGCTGCTGACCCGTCCCTGCCGCGGGAAGCCGAAGAGCGCCAGCCCTCCCGCCACCACCTCCAAGCGCGCGCCTGGCTGCGCAGATTCGGCGCCAAGGCCTGCCTGCTCAGCTGGCTGCCGCTGGTCGGCGACCCGCTGTGCGCCGTCGCCGGCTGGCTGCACCTGCCGTTCTGGCCCTGCCTGTTCTACATGGCCATAGGCAAGTTTCTGCGCTATCTGCTGATGACCAGCGCCCTGCTGTGGGTCTGGCCGGGGTGAAATCGAGCACCCCCTGAGCCGCTTACGCCGGATGGCCGGCCCCGGCTTCCCCCTCTCATCCTTCGGTGGAGGGGGGCGCCCGGCTAGGGACGACACCGTCGCTGCGGGGCGCCCCTTGCTCGGTGTCTCCTTGCTGGGGCACGCCAGTTTCAGAGGCTGCGAGCGTCGCGAACAACTGAGTTAAGACATCTACAAGTCCCGCCGTATCAGCGCGCCGGTGAACAGCACCGGCCCCGTGGGCCCGGTGGCGCTGGGCACGCCGCCCTTGGGCTCCAGGCTGATGGCCAGCGTGGGCACGGCCTGCACCTGAGCTTCCTGCGCCGTGAGCTGCTCGAGCTTGCCCTGGCCCAGCACGCCCAGGGATTGCGGCCGGCCCTGCGGCGGCAAGGCCCACAGCTGCAGCGACTGGTTCGCGCCTTCGCGGAAGTCGCCTACGCGCTGCAGCACCAGCCGGTTGTTGCGCGCATCGAAAGTCACCAGCATAGAGGGGTCCGCTCTGCCATCGGCCAGCACCGCCACGTACTGGATTTGCGGTGTGGCCTGCAACGCCGCCTGCGCGGTCTGCACCTGGCTTTGCAGCTGTGCCACCTGCTGACTGGCCTGCCGCAGCCCCTGCTGCGACCACAGGCCCACGGCGACCGCCGCCACGGTGGCAAAGGCCCCGGCCCAGGCGGCATTGCGCCACCAGGCGAGCGCACGCGCGGGAACGCGGGCGGGATCGGTTGACGGGCGACGGTGGGCCTGAGCGGCGCGTCGCTTTTCGGCCTGCAACAGGTTGTCTATGCGTATCCACACCGCGGCGTCGGGCTGCACCGGGGATTGCACCTCTGAAAAGGCCGACCAGCGGCCTTCCCATAGCAAGGCCGCGGCGCGCACCTGCGCCTGCTCACGCGCCATCTGTTCAAAGCGCCGGCGTGCGCCGCCGCGCAGCGTGCCCAGCGCATAGGCCGCCGCCAGGCGGTCCAGCAGTTCGGGGTTTTGGGTCAGGTTCATGATGGCAACGTCTCAATGATTCATGACATTTCTCTCAGCGCACACAACGCCCATTGCCTGCGCAACTGGCGCGTCTCAGCAAGGTGGCAGCGAGGAATGGCCGCCCCGCACCGAGGCTGCCATCCCCCTCGAGAGGGGGAAGCGACGAAGTCGCTCAGGGGGTGCCTCATACATGCCTTGCCATGCATTTGCGCAGTTGCTCCAGGCTTCGGCGCATCCACGTCTTGACGGTGCCCAATGGCAACTGCAGCTGGCTGGCCAGTTCGCTGTGGCTCAGGTCGCGCAGATAGGCCAGGCTCACCACCTGGCGCTGGGGCTGCTCCAGCCGCTGCAGACACTGGTGGAGCACCACGGCCTGCTCGCTGGCCTCGACCAGCTGCATAGGCCCTTGCGCCTCGCTGGCAGGTTGCGAGGACTCATCGTCGTCCCACGCAACGTTCACATGCAGGCGCTGCACGCGGCGGCGGCGCAGGAAATCCAGGCCCCGGCTGCGCACCACCAGTCCCATCCAGGCCATGGGCGGACTCAGCGAGGCGCGGTAACTCCCCGCCGTGCGCCAGATGCCCAGGAAGCTCTCCTGCAGCACATCCTCGGCCCACTCCTTGTTGCCAACAACGCGCAGCGCCAGGCCATACAGGCGCGAGGCGGCGTGCTCGTACAGGTGCTTGAGTGCAGCCTCGTCCTGTACGGCGATGCGGTCTAGAAGGTCCATCAGTTCGCTGTCCGGTGTATTGGCGCTCATGCCGCCATTGTGCTGAGAAGCATCGGTTTGTAACGGTGCTGTTGGATTGCTGCCAAGACTTGCGAATTTGTCTTGCCTACCTGCCTATACGCAGGGCCTGGGCGATTGGATGCAGCCCTGGTGCCTGCAGGGCTTAGAAAAATATTTTCAGGAACCTGAATCCAGGGGCGCCAGGGCCGCGTATTTCCAGTGTCAGGCACGCAACCGTGCCGACAAGCCCCACCGTCAACCAGGAGCCATCATGAACACCAACTTCTTTGCAGACAGCTCAACTCCCTTGGCCTCGCGCCGCGGATTTCTGGGCACCACGGGTACCTTGTCCGCTGTCGCCGTCGCCATGCTGGCCGGCAAGGACTCCTTGGCCCAAGGCATGGGCAGCGACACTTCCAAGGATGTCTCCATCCTCAACATCGCCCTGGGTCTGGAGCATGAAGCCATCAACGCCTACCAGCTGGGCGCCGGCAGCGGCCTGCTGCAAAAGCCCGTGCTGGACGTGGCCGTGCTGTTCCAGAGCCAACACAAAGCCCACCGCGATGCCTTGATCGCCACCATCCAGAAGCTGGGCGGCAAACCCGTGGCGGAACGCACGCTGCAGGTCTATGCCGAATCGCTCAAGGCCAGCACCCTCAAGAACCAGAACGACGTGCTGATGCTCGCCGCGCGGCTGGAGCTGGGCGCCACCAATGCCTACCTGGGCGTGATTCCCGCCTTCGGCAACCGCGACCTGGCCAAGGTCGCCGGACGACTGGCCGCCGACGAAACCATGCACTACACCGCGCTGATCTCGGTGCTGGGCCAGCCCTTGCCGACCAGCGCCCTGTCGTTCGGGGCCTGAGCCGCGGCATGAAAAAAACCCCGCCGCCAGGGCTGGCGGGGTGGCGCTGAAAACTTCAGCGGGCGGCCTACTGGACCGCAGGCTCACTCGGCCTTCAGGCCGATGCTGGCGACCAGATCCGCAAAGCGCTCGCGCTCCGTGGCGTGGTGGTCCATGAACTGCTTGCGCGTCATCGCCGCCGGCGTCGCGCCCAGGCTGGCAATGATGTCGAGCACGGCCTTTTGCTCCAGCGCCCGGGCGATGCCGTCACGCACCTTGGCCACCACCGCATCCGGCACGCCCGTGGGCGCGTAAATGCCGAACAGCGTGTCGGCATCGAATCCCGGCAGACCGCTTTCCGCCAGCGTGGGCACATTCGGGTACTGGGGCGAGCGCTTGGGGCTGCCCACGGCCAGCAGACGCAGCTTGCCCGCATCCACATGCTTGAGGCCCGGGCCCGGATCGAACCAGTATTGCAGCTGGCCGCTGACCACGTCGTTGAGCGCGGGCGCCGCGCCGCGATAAGGCGCGTGCACGGCATCCACGCCGGCCATGCGCTTGAACATTTCGCCGGCCAGATGGGGCGAGCTGCCCTGGCCCGGCGAGCCATAGCTGATCTTGCCCGGATTGGCCTTGAGGTACTGGATGAACTCGGCCACGTTCTTGGCCGGCACGCTGGGGTGGGTCTCCAGGTAGACATGGATGCGCGCCACCGCCGCCACGGGCGTGAGGTCGCGCGCCGGGTCGTAGGGCAGCTTGCCGTAGATCATGGGGTTGATCGTGATCGCGCCGCCCGAGCTCAGCAGCAGCGTGTAACCGTCCTTGCTCGCACGCACGGTTTCGGCGATGCCGATGTTGCCGCCCGCGCCGGGCTTGTTCTCTATCACCACCGGCTGGCCCAGGGTCTGCGACAGCTGGGGCAGTATGGCCCGCGCCAGCACGTCGGCCGCGCCGCCGGGCGCGAAGTTCACGACCAGTCGCACCGGCTTTTCCGGCCAGGACTGGGCCGTGGCCGGCGTGGCCCAGGCCATGGCACACAGCCCCAGCACCGACAAGGCCTTGAGGCCCTGGCGGCGCGCGGCGTTGGCTTGCTTTTGTGATTTCATGTTCGCTTGTCTCCTTGTAGTTCTCTTGTTTTCGATGGGGCCTCGCGCCCCGGCTCAGGCCACTTCCACCTCGACCAGAATGGGCCGCGGCGAAGCCAGGGCCGCCGTCAGCACGGCCTGCAATTGCCGCGCATCTTCCACATGCACGCCGTCGCAGCCCTGGGCCTTGGCGAGGCCCACGAAATCGATATCGGGCAACTCCGTGCCTTCGACTTTTTCACCTTCGCGGTAACCGAAGACCTTGGCGAACTCCTGCAGCGCGGCATAGCGGCGGTTCTTCAGGATCACGAAAGTGATGGGCAGGCGCAGCTGGGCTGCGCTCCACAGCGCCTGGATGGCATACATGCTCGAACCGTCGCCCAGCACCGCCAGCACTTTTTTCTCGGGCTGGGCCAGGGCCACGCCGACGGCCGCCGGCATGCTGTGCCCCAGGCCGCCGCTGCACATGGTGTAGAACGTGCCGGAGTGAAAAATCGGCAGATAGGCCTGGATGGTGGAGCGCGAACTCGGCGCTTCCTCGACCACGATGCTGTGTGGATCGCGCACCTGGGCCAGCGTCTGCATGGCCCAGGCCACCGACATGCGCTCACCGGCCTCGGGCGGCAGGGCCCGGGGCGCGGGCAGGCGCAACGCGGGCGCGGCCCGCGTTGCCGGCGCG
>JAMNYN010000694.1 GCA_023622805.1 Pseudomonadota bacterium
CACGCCGGGCGGCGCGGGCGTGGCCGACGTGGCGCGGGCCTGCGCTCAGGCGCAGTCCGCCCTGGCCCAGGCCTTGGCACGCCTGGGTGTTGCCGACCTGGCCGAGGCCGAAGCGCAATGGGCGCGCCGCAGCGCGCTGCAAGGCCAACTCGCCCCGCTGCAGAACGCTCTGACGGCGCTGGCACCGCAGGGCGTCGAGGCCTTGCAGTCCCAGCGTGACCAGGCCCGTGCACGCGCTGCCCAGGCCCAACAGGCCCTGGCCCAGCACCCGGAACCGGCCGGCGAGGCCCCGGACTGGGCAGGCGCCCAGGCCGCGGCCGAGACGGCGCAAAAGGATTTGTCGCGGGCGCAGCAGGCGCTGGTGCTGGCCGAGCAGGCCCAGGCCCTGGCTCAGAGCCACGGCGCCCAGGCGGCGCGCGAACATGGCGCGGCCCAGGCGGCCAGCCAGGACCCGGCCCAGCGCGTGCGCGAGAGTGAAGCCCAGGAGCAACTGGTTGGCTGTCGCGCCGAGCAGGCGGCGCTGGCCCAGCGCGTGCAGCGCAGCCGCGAGGCCTTGGCGCAGACGCCGCTGGCCTTTGTCGAACAGGACATGCGACGCTACGAAGACAGCCTGCGCCAGCTGGCGCAGCGGAAGCAGCTGCGCAGCAACCGGCTGCTGGTGCTGGGCACCGAGCTGCAGGCGGCCAGCGCCCAGGGGCTGGAAGAGCAGCGCGCGCAGCTGGCGGGCGAGCAGGCGCGGCTGGCGCTGCGCCGCAGGGAATTCGAGCGCCGCGCCCAGGCGCTGGAGCTGCTGGTGACGCGGCTGGCCGCCAAGCGCCAGGCGGCCTTGCAGCGCCTGCAGGCGCCGCTGCAGCAGCGCTTGCAGCATTACCTGGGGCTGCTGATGCCCGGTGCACGGCTGGAAGTGGGTGAAGACCTGGCCCCGGCGAGCCTTACGCGGCCCGACCTTACGCGGCCCGACCTGGAGGCCGTGCCCCAGGTCGGGGCGATCACTACGCTGAGTTTTGGCGCGCGCGAGCAACTGGGTGTAATCAGCCGTCTGGCCTATGCCGACCTGCTGCAGGCCGCGGGACAGCCTACGCTGCTGATGCTCGACGACACCTTGGTGCACAGCGACGCCTTGCGCCTGGCGCAGATGAAACGCGTGCTCTATGACGCGGCCCAGCGCCACCAGCTGCTGCTGTTCACCTGCCATCCCGAGGATTGGATGGACCTGGGCGTGGAAGTGCGCAACCTGCCCGGGTAAGAAGGCGTCGAACTTACATTTTTTTCAGGTAACACGTAGTTCGTTCTTCGAAATTACGCCATTTACCAGTGTGCCCTTGCGCCTGCGGCCGTGATCCGGCGCATGCTGGGCGATTCCGGTTGCTTGCCGGAACTTCGAAAGGCATATATGAAGCGCAACATCTATGGCATGGCTGCGGTAGGCGCCATCGCCGTCTTCATGCTGACTGCCTGCATGGCGCCGCGGACCCAAGGGGGCGCCCAGGGCAGTGTGGATATGGGCCCGCAGGCCCTGGGTCCAGGGGGGGTACAGGGACACGCACCTTATGGTGCGGACCCGGAGTCGCACCACCATCTCCTGGCAGAGAACCGCTAGGGCATAGCGCCCCCACGCTCGCCCACTGCGTGTGGCTCGCTGCCCCCCAGAGGGGCTCCCAGCGCCTTGGGTGCGATGCAAGAGGGCCCTGTTACAGCGGCCCGTCAATAGGCTCGCCCAGGAAACCGCCGCTTTGGTGGGCCCACAGGCGCGCATAGACGCCGCCCAGCTGCAGCAGCTGCTGGTGCGAGCCTTCTTCCACGATACGCCCCTGGTCCATGACGATCAGCCGGTCCATGGCCGCAATCGTCGACAGCCGGTGGGCGATGGCGATCACGGTCTTGCCCTCCATCACCTTGTACAGGCTTTGCTGGATCGCGGCTTCGACTTCCGAGTCCAGGGCGCTGGTGGCTTCGTCGAGCAGCAGGATGGGCGCGTTCTTGAGCATCACGCGCGCAATCGCTACGCGCTGGCGCTGGCCGCCCGAAAGCTTGACCCCGCGCTCACCGACCTGGGCGTCCAGACCCTGGTTGCCGTGGCGGTCATTGAGGTGCTGGATGAAGTCGGCGGCTTCGGCGCGTTGGATCGCGGCCTGCAGCTCGGCTTCGCTGGCGTCGGGCCGGCCGTAGAGGATGTTGTCGCGCATGGAGCGGTGCAGCAGCGAAGTGTCCTGCGTGACCATGCCGATCGCCTGGCGCAGGCTGTCCTGCGTTACCTTGGCAATGTCCTGGCCGTCGATCAGGATGCGGCCCTGATGCAGGTCGTGAAAGCGCAGCAGCAGGTTGACCAGCGTGGACTTGCCCGCGCCGGAGCGGCCGATCAGGCCGATGCGCTCGCCGGGGCGAATGCTCAGGTTCAGGTGCTCCATCACGGGCTTGCCGTCGCGGTAGCCGAAAGACACGTCCTCGAAAACCACTTCGCCGCGCGTGACGTGCAGCGGCAGGGCGTCGGGTGCATCGCGTACCGTGGGCGGGTGGGTCAAGGTGTTGATGCCGTCCTGGATGGTGCCCACGCTTTCGAACAGGCTGGTCATTTCCCACATCACCCAGCGCGCATGGCCCGAAATGCGCAGCGCCATGGACGTCACGGCCGCCACCGCGCCAGCGCCGACCTGGCCCTGGGTCCACAGCCACAGCGCCAGCCCGCTGCTGCCCAGGATCAGCAGCACGATCAGCGCGTGGTTGACGATTTCAAATTGGCTCACCAGTCGCATCTGGGCATTGCCGGTGACGCGGAAAGCTTCCATGGCCGAGCGCGCGTAGTCAGCTTCGCGGCGCGTGTGGGCGAACAGCTTGACGGTGGCGATGTTGGTATAGGCGTCGGTGATGCGCCCGGTCATCAGCGAGCGAGCGTCGGCCTGGGCCTTGCCCACGGCGCCGAGCCGGGGCACGAACCAGCAGCAGGCGGCGATGTAGGCCGCGGTCCACAGCAGCAGCGGCAGCAGCAGCCAGGTGTCGAAGGACGCGGCCAGCACCATCATGGTGATCAGGTAGACCGTCATGCCGACCACGATGTCGGTGGTGGTGAAAATCATGTCCCGCACGGCGAGCGCGGTCTGCATGATCTTGGTGGTGATGCGGCCGGCGAATTCGTCGGCGTAGAAGGCCATGCTCTGGCCCAGCATCAGCCGGTGGAAGTTCCAGCGCAGGCGCAGCGGAAAGTTGATCGCCAGCACCTGGTGCTTGACCAGGGTCTGCAGCGCCACCAGGCCAATGCTCAGCACCATGACGGCCACCAGGCCCCACAGGGCGCCGCGATACTCGCTCAGCAACTGGGTCGGCTCGACCCGGGTCAACCAGTCCACCACCCGTCCCATGACCGCGAACAGCCAGGCTTCATAGGCCGCCGTGACGGCCGCCAGCAGCGCCATGGCCAGCACATGGCCGCGCAGACCCTGGGTGCAGGCCCAGACAAAAGCCACGAAGCCCCGGGGCAGACCCGTGGGCTCGGCTGGAGGGTAGGGAGGAATGCGTTTTTCGAAATAGCCGTACAAGATCTATCCTTTGTGAACGGATAGATAGTAGTAGAACCTTGGACGGATCTTGTGGCGCTGCCCCGCTATTGCCCTGCGTCACCAAGGCGTTGGCCCGGGGCGCGGGCAAGGTCCGGCAAAAGCGGGCACGGCGCAGGCTGCTGGCATGGCCTACAGCCTCAGCAACTGGCGCGCCCCAGCAATGGGACACCGAGCAAGGGCCGCCCCGCAGCGACGGTGTCGTCCCCCTCCCGCGAAGCGAGAGAGGGGGAAGCCGCGTAAGCGGCTCAGGGGGGCCTCGCATCAAGTCGGCAGAAAGCCCTCCACCGACAAGTAACGCTCGCCGGTGTCGTAGGAAAAGCCCAGCACCCGGCTGCCGGCCGGCAGTTCGGGCAGCTTCTGGGCGATGGCGGCCAGGGTCGCGCCCGACGAAATGCCGACCAGCGTGCCTTCCTCGCGCGCGGCGCGGCGGGCGTATTCACGCGCCGGCTCGGCTTCGACCTGGATCACGCCGTCGAGCAGGCTGGTGTCGAGGTTCTTGGGGATGAAGCCCGCGCCAATGCCCTGGATGGGGTGGGGTGCGGGCGCGCCGCCCGAAATCACGGGCGAGGCCGCGGGTTCGACCGCAAACACCTTGAGGTGGGGGAATTTGGCCTTGAGCACGCGCGCCACGCCCGTCAGGTGGCCGCCGGTGCCTACGCCGGTGATCAGCACATCCAGGCCGTCGGGAAAGTCGGCCAGGATTTCCTGGGCCGTGGTGCGTTCATGCACTTCCACGTTGGCGGGGTTCTCGAACTGCTGGGGAATCCACGCGCCGGGCGTTTGCGCGGCCAACTCCTCGGCGCGGGCGATCGCGCCCTTCATGCCTTTTTCCTTGGGCGTCAGGTCGAAGCTGGCGCCATAGGCCAGCATCAGGCGCCGGCGCTCTATGGACATGCTGTCGGGCATCACCAGCACCAGCTTGTAGCCTTTGACCGCAGCGACCAGGGCCAGGCCCACGCCGGTGTTGCCGCTGGTGGGCTCGATGATGGTGCCGCCGGGCTGCAGGCGGCCGGTTCTTTCCGCGTCCTCGACCATGGACAGTGCGATGCGGTCCTTGATGGAGCCGCCGGGGTTGCTGCGCTCGGACTTGATCCACACCTGCGCGCCCGCGCCAAACAGGCGGTTCACGCGCACATGGGGGGTGTTTCCTATGGTCTGCAGAATGCTGTCAACTTTCATGGCGTCTCCTTGGGGGTGGCGGGGGTAGATCGGACATTCTGGCGCAGTTGATCTGCGTTCTGGGCATATTCTTATGCCTTGGCCAGGCCCCGAAGGCAGGCGTCGGGCGCAGGGCATTGCGCCTGGGTGATAATCTGGCTGTGAAGTTCGCCAGACCGTCGCTGGTGCTAGTGTCGAAAGACCGCACTGGAGGAACGTCCGGACTGCATAGGGCAGCGTAGCAGCTAACGGCTGTCCACCGCGAGGTGAGGATCAGAGCAACAGAGACGAGCCGCTTTAGTGCGGGTGAAACGGGCAATCTCTACGCGCAGCAATACCAAGTAGGCACACGTTGACGGGGCCCCCGGAGTGTGCGGGTAGGTAGCATCGAGCTGGTTGGGCGACCACCAGCCCAGAGTAATGACGGTCACGCGACCGGCGTTCGCAAGAATGTCGGCCGTGCACAGAATCCGGCTTATCGGTGGACTTCACACTTTTCACGCAAAAAGCGCTTGAAACCCAGGAATGGGCTTCAGGCGCTTTTTCTTTGGGGATTCCGATGCAGCGCACAGCCTGTGAAACTGGCGCGGCCCATCTCAGGGGCAGCGAGCAAGGGCCGCCCCGCAGCGAGGCTGCCGTCCCCCTGGGGGGAAGGCGGGGCGGCCCATGCCGTGCAGCGCCTCAGGGGGGGTCAAAACTTCTCCCAAGGCAACAAGTAACGCCACTGCCCCTCAGGCAGCTTGGCCATGGACACGCGGCCCACGCGCAGGCGCCGCAGGCTCACCACTTCCAGGCCCACTTCGGCGCACATTTCCGCGATCTTGTCGGGCCAGAAGCCCTTGATGGCGAAGCGCAGATGGGTTTCGTTCTGCCAGCTGACCTTGGCCGGCGGCAGGGGCTGGTGGCGGTCCATGATGATGCCGCCCTTGCACAGGCGCTGCAGGCCGCCTTCGACGATCTGGCCCTTGACCCCGACCACGCATTCCTGCTCCAGCGCATAGGCGTCTTCCTGCAGCTTGCGCGCAATGCGCGGATCCTGCGTGTAGATCACCAGGCCGCTGGCCGGCACGGGAATGGGCAGGAAGGCCAACTGGTCGTCAAAGTGGCGCGAGAGCACGCGCACCGGCGCCGGCGTGTCGTATTCGGCCAGGTTGGCTTCGGTCAGCAGGCCGCGCGCGCTGGGCACGCGGTCGTAGGCTTCGCCCTGGGTGTAGCCCGCGGGCTTGTGCAGCAGCAGGGTCACGGGAGGAATGGCTTCGGCCTTGGCGCCGGGGGCCAGCCGGACCTCCTGGTCCGGGGCTATATGGGTGCCGGGCACGAGCACGACCTTGCCGTCGACCTGCACGTGGCCGGCTTCGATGTACAGCTCGGCTTCGCGGCGCGAGCAGCTTTGTAGTTCCGCCAGGCGCTTGGACAGGCGAACGGATTCAGTTTGAGACATGCGCCAAGCCTAAAGCACGAATGCGCTCCACATGGGCCAAAAGGGATCTTTCTGCGATCGGCCAGAGGGCAGGGGGGGTGTCGGCATAGGCCAGGCGCACCCAATCCAGGGGCGATCCGTCGGGTTCGGCCTGCATGGCGCGCAGGATTTTGGCCTCGCGCGCCAGCCGGTGGGCCTGCAGATGGGCGATCACGCGGCGTGCCTGGCCCAGCACGTAGCCGTGGGCCGGCAAAATGAATTCCACGCCGTGCAGCGCGCACAGCGTGTCGAGCCGGGTCAGTGAATCGAGGTAGTCGGCCATGTTGCCGTCGGGCGGATCGATCACCGTGGTACTGCCATTGAGGATGTGGTCGCCGCTGAACAGCAGCGCATCTTCTTCCAGCAAGAAGCAGACATGGTTGGCCGCATGGCCGGGCGTGAACACGGCTTGCAGGCTGTGGGTGACAAGGCCTTCGGGTCCGCTGGCGCTGAGCACTATGCGCTCGCCGTCGGTCAGCGGCTGGTCGGGCGTGAAGCGGCTGGTGGCGCGTGCCGTCGGTGCCGAGGCCAGGCCGCGGATGGCGGCGCGCGGGCGGCCGGCTTCCACCAGCAGCGCCTGCAGCAGCGCTGCGCCCGGTGAATGGTCGGCGTGCGAATGGGTGCACAGGATGTGGCGGATGTCGCCGCCCGCGGCATCGAACAGCCGCTGCACATGCTGCGGGTCGCGCGGTCCGGGATCGATGACCGCGAAGCCGGTGGCTGCGTCGCCCACCAGATAGCTGTTGGTGCCGGGCCCGGTCATCATGCTGGGGTTGGGCGCCGTCAGGCGCAGCAGATTTCGCCGCAGCGCCACGGGCTGCGCGCTTTGCCAGTCCAGCGGATGGAAGATCTGCCCGTCGGGGCTGACCATTTCCAGCTCGCCATAGGCCGACTCGTGTTCCATGTGGCGCCGTTCCTTGCCGTCCAGCAGGCCTGTGCGCGGGCAGCATTGCCACAGCGCCTGCTCGTTCGCCAGCGCCGCGAACACGGCCTCGGTCGAGGCAAATCCGGCCAGTCTTTCCAGCGTGCGGATGGTCGGGAAAATGATCAGGAACTCGCCCTCCGCGTAGCGTTGCAGCGCTTCGGCGGGAGAAACCCACTGCGGCTCGAACTGCTCGGTCTCGTCGGCCACGGGCATCTGGCCTTCGGGCATGCGGGCCACCAGAAACTGCGTGGCAAAGCGCTTGGGCTGGGTGCGGTCGCCCGTCCAGTGCGCGAGCACATGCAGGGCGTCGGCCGCCAGCGTCAGTCCCCGCGCCTGGCATTGGGCGACAAACGGTGCCGAGCGGTCGAGCGCGGCAATGTCGTCGGCATCGGCCATGCGGCCGTCGGCACGGCGTGCGAGCAGAACGCCCAGCTCTTCAAAGCTTTCGCGGATGGCCGCAATGGACTGGGTCAGGTGCTCGTCGCTTTGCCGGGGCCGGCGCGCGGCAAAGCCATGCGATTGCGCGTCC